>JALZOC010000028.1 GCA_030857365.1 Acidobacteriota bacterium | reverse complement strand
CGATGATGATGAACGCGGCGTCCACGAGCGCGGGATAGCGCCGCACGATCCGCAGCAGCTGCCCGATCACCAGGCGCATCGCGATGATCCCCAGGATCCCGCCCGTCATGATGACCCAGATCTTCGGGGACATCGCGACCGCGACGAGGATGGAATCGACGGCGAAGATGACGTCCGTGAGCTCCACCTTCACGACCGTCCCCCAGAAGGCGCTCAACCCCAGCCAGGGCGTGGCGGGCTTCACGGCGCGGCGATCGGTCCCTTCCCCGCCGCCGAAGAAATGGTGCCAGGACAGATATAGAAGATAGAGCCCGCCCAGCAGCTTGACCCACGTCACCTCGAGCAGTTGAACCGCCAGCAACACCGCGAGAATCCGGAAGACGAAGGCCCCCAGGATCCCGTAGCGGAGCGCCTTCTGCTGCTGATCGCGCGGCAGCCCCAGCACCAGGATCGCCAGCACCAGCGCGTTGTCGGCGCTCAGCAGTCCCTCGAGGACGACGAGCAGTCCAATTGTCAGGAGGTCGGTGACGTGGAAGTCCATGGAGTGGCGCCGGGACGCGGGAAGCCTTGACACGAACCATATCAAGTCCTACATTGGATTGCAGGCCGACATGGAAGACACGGATCTCTACTTTATCAGCATGGCGGCGCGGCTGCTCGATATGCACCCGCAGACGCTGCGCAAGTACGAACGGCTGGGCCTCGTGCGTCCGACCCGGACGATCGGCAGCATCCGGATGTATTCGCACGACGAACTGGAGCGCCTCCGGCTCATCAAGCACCTGGTCGACGAGGGGGGCATCAACCTGGCGGGCGTGCAGCGCCTTCTTTCGATCGCGGAGGCGGTGCAACGGATCCGCCCGCTGATGAGCCAGGATACGGAACGGCCGGAAGCCCGGCGGCGCATCGCGCTCGAGATCGAGCGCATCAGCGAGATGGTGGGGCTGTAATTGGACTTCAAGGACTATTACCAGACGCTCGGCGTCGCCAAGACAGCCTCGGACAAGGAACTGAAGCAGGCGTACCGGAAGCTGGCGCGGAAGCATCACCCGGACGTCAACCCGGGGGACAAGTCGGCCGAAGCCCGATTCAAGGAGATCAACGAGGCCTACGAGGTGCTCGGCGACCCCGAGAAACGCCGCAAGTACGACGAGCTCGGCGCCAACTGGCGGCAGTACGAGCAGGCGCAGCAGCAGGGGTACGGCTTTCCCGGCGGCGCGCCATTCGGCGGCGCGGCACCAGGGGCCGGTGCGTGGAACATCAACATGGGGGGCCCCGGCGGGTACCGCACCATGTCCGACGAAGAGATGCACGAGCTCTTCGGGAACGAGGATCCGTTCTCGGATTTCTTCCGCACGTTCTTCGGCAGCGGCGGCCCGCGCGAAGGCGGCCGCCCGAGGCAGGGGCGGGCGCCGCGCATGCACAAGGGGCGCGATATCGAGCACGAGGTGGAGCTGACGCTCGAGGAGGCGTATCACGGCGCCACCCGCCGCGTCTCCATCAAGCAGGATGGCCACGCCCGCAGCGTGGACGTCCGCATTCCGGCCGGCGTCAAGGACGGGTCCCGCGTGCGGGCGGCGGGTGAAGGAGAAGCCGGCGGCAACGGCGGCGCGTCGGGGGATCTGTACCTCCGCGTGCGCCTCAAGCCGCATCCGGTCTTCGAGCGCAAGGGGCACGACCTGCACGCGAAGGTCGCCGTGCCGGTCACGACAGCCGTGCTCGGCGGCGAGGCACAGGTGCCGACGATCACCGGATCGGCGCGGCTCAGGATTCCGGAGACCACCCAGAGCGGACAGGTCTTCCGCCTGAAAGGGCACGGCATGCCGGCGGTGGGGAAACCCGACGATCGCGGCGATCTCTACGCAACCGTCGAGATTCAGCTGCCGCGTTCCCTCACCAGGGAACAGCGAACCGGATGGGAACAGTTGAAGGAGAACAGCTGAAGGCTGACAGCTGAGAGCTGAACGTCATGAACATCAACAAGTACACCGAAAAAGCACAGGAAGCGATTGTCGGCGCCCAACAGCTGGCGGATCGCGAGGGGCATCCCGAGATGACGCCGGAGCATCTCCTGCTCACGCTCGTCGAGCAGCGCGAGGGCATCGTTCCCGAGATCGTGCGCAAGATGAATGCGGATCCCGCGGCGCTTGCGCCCGCGGTCCGCGCCGAGCTGCAGAAGCTTCCGCGTGCCCACGGGGGCTCGCAGCCGAGCCTCTCCGCGCGCTTCAGGCAGGTCACCGGGGCGGCCGAACAGGAAGCGGAGCGGCTCAAGGACGAGTACGTCAGCACCGAGCACCTGTTCGTCGCCATCGCGTCCGAGGGAGCGAAGTCGCCGTCGGTCAAGCTGCTCCAGCAGCGTGGCCTGTCGAAGGACGCGATCCTCCAGGCGATGACGGCCGTCCGCGGCTCGCAGCGCGTCACGAGCCAGAACCCGGAGAGCACGTACCAGTCGCTCGAACGCTACGGGCGCGACCTGACCGAGCTCGCGCGGAAGGGCAAGCTCGACCCGGTGATCGGGCGTGACGACGAGATCCGGCGCGTCATCCAGGTGCTGTCGCGGCGCACGAAGAACAACCCGGTCCTCATCGGCGAGCCGGGCGTCGGCAAGACCGCGGTCGTCGAGGGGCTCGCGCAGCGCATCGTCCGCCAGGACGTCCCCGAAGGGCTGAAGAACAAGCGCATCGTGGCGCTCGACATGGGCGCGCTGGTTGCGGGCGCAAAGTACCGGGGAGAGTTCGAGGAGCGGCTGAAGGCGGTCCTGAAGGAGGTCTCCGACTCCGCGGGCCAGGTGATTCTCTTCATCGACGAGCTGCACACGGTCGTCGGGGCCGGTGCGGCCGAAGGCTCGATGGATGCGTCGAACATGCTGAAGCCGATGCTGGCGCGCGGCGAGCTCCACACCGTCGGGGCGACCACGCTCGACGAGTACCGGAAGTACATCGAGAAGGATGCCGCACTCGAACGCCGCTTCCAGCCGGTGATGGTCGGCGAGCCGACGGTCGAAGACTCGATCAGCATTCTCCGCGGCCTCCGCGAGCGGTACGAGATCCATCACGGGGTCAAGTTCAAGGATTCGGCGCTCGTCGCGGCCGCCGTGCTGTCGAACCGCTACATCTCGGATCGGTTTCTTCCCGACAAGGCGATCGATCTGATCGACGAGGCCGCGTCGCGCCTGCGCATGGAGATCGACTCGATGCCGGCGGAGCTGGACGAGGTCGAGCGGCGCATCATGCAGCTCGAGATCGAGCGGGAGGCGCTGCGCAAGGAAACGGACAAGGCGTCCGGCGAGCGGCTGCAGAAGCTCGAGAAGGAGCTGGCCGATCTGAAGGAAGAGAAGAACCGGCTCGCCACGCACTGGAACCAGGAGAAGGAAGCGATCCAGGCGGCCCGGACGGTCAAGCAGGAGCTGGAGCAGGTGCGCCTCGACATGCAGCACACGCAGCAGGCGGGCGATTACGCGAAAGCCTCTGAACTGCAGTACGGCCGGCTGCCGGAGCTCGAAGGCCGTCTCAAGCAGGAGGAGGCCCGGCTCGCCGATCTGCAGAAGGCCGGCCGCATGCTCAAGGAAGAAGTCGACGAGGAAGATATCGCGGAAGTCGTCAGCCGGTGGACGCACATCCCCGTCAGCCGCCTGATGGAGGGGGAGATCCAGAAGCTGCTCCAGATGGAAACCCGGCTGCATGCGCGGGTGGTCGGGCAGGACGAAGCGATTGCGGCGGTGGCGAACGCCATGCGCCGGGCCCGAGCCGGATTGCAGGATCCCAACCGCCCGCTGGGCAGCTTCCTCTTCCTCGGTCCGACAGGTGTCGGAAAGACGGAGCTCGCGCGGGCGCTCGCGGAGTTCCTGTTCGACGACGAGCAGGCGATGATCCGGATCGACATGTCCGAATACCAGGAGAAGCACACGGTCTCCCGCCTCATCGGTGCGCCTCCTGGCTATGTCGGCTACGAGGAGGCCGGTCAGCTCACCGAGGCCGTGCGGCGGCGGCCGTACTCCGTCGTCCTGTTCGACGAGGTCGAGAAGGCGCATCCCGAGGTGCTCAACGTCATGCTGCAGCTGCTCGACGACGGGCGGCTGACCGACGGGAAGGGGCGGACGGTCGACTTCAAGAACTCGGTCGTGATCATGACGTCGAACGTCGGCAGCCACTACATCGCCGAACAGGCGCTCGGCAGCAACGGGAAGACGACGGGCCTCGACGAGGGAGTCAAGCGGGAGGTCATGGACGCGCTGCGGGCGCACTTCCGCCCGGAGTTCCTGAATCGACTCGACGAGATCATCCTCTTCCACGCGCTCTCGCGCGAGGAGATGCGCGCGATCATCGACATCCAGCTTCGCGGGCTGATGAAGCGGCTGGAAGATCGCAAGATCCACGTCGAGCTGACCGAGCGCGCGAAGGATCTCCTCATCGCGGAAGGGTACGATCCGACGTATGGGGCCAGGCCGCTCAAGCGCACCATCCAGCGCCGGGTGCTGGACCCGCTGGCCATGCGCGTGCTGCAGGGAGCGTTCGGGGAGGGTTCCGCCGTGCGCATCGATGCCCCGCGGGGCGACCTGGAGTTCACACGCGTGGAGGAGCCGGTTCACGCATGAGCCTCGCGGGCGGTCCCATGGGCCGCCCGCAGGACAATTCGGATAGCGGATAAAATCAGGAGATGGCGGAAGAGACCCCCAAGCCGGCGAAGAGCCGGCGCGCCGGAGACAGGCGCCTCCCCCCCCGCACCGGGCCGGGCTCCACGATGTGGTACGTCCTGGGGATCCTGCTGCTGCTGGCGCTCGCCCAGGCGTTCTTCTTCTCGCTCCAGTCCGGCGAGACGATTCCATACAGCACGTTCAAGCAATACGTCCGCGAGGGGAAGGTCCAGGAGGTCGCCGTCGCGCAGGACCGCGTCCATGGGACCCTCAAGGACGCCGCCAAGCCGCGGCCCTTCGCCGCCGTACGGATCGAGGATCCGAAGCTGCTGGAGGAGCTCGAGAAAAGCGGGGTCAAATACACCGGCGAGATTCCCAGCCGCTGGGTCGGCGAGGTCCTTGGGTGGGTCATTCCCCTCATCTTCCTTGTCGCGCTGTGGAGCTTCTTCTTCCGGCGCATGGGAGGGGCCGAGGGGGGCGTGATGTCGTTTGCGCGCAGCAAGGCCAAGATCTACGCGGACGACGACGTCAAGGTGCGGTTCGGGGACGTGGCGGGAGTTGACGAAGCGGAAGACGAGCTGCGCGAGATTGTCGAGTTCCTCAAGAACCCGAAGAAGTACACGAGCATCGGCGGCCGGATCCCGAAAGGCGTGCTGCTCGTGGGCCCGCCGGGCACCGGAAAGACGCTCCTGGCGCGCGCGGTGGCCGGCGAAGCCAAGGTACCGTTCTTCAGCCTGAGCGGATCGGAGTTCGTCGAGATGTTCGTCGGCGTGGGCGCGGCGCGCGTGCGAGACCTGTTCGCGCAGGCGGAGGTCAAGGCCCCCTGCATCGTGTTCATCGACGAGCTCGACGCCCTGGGCAAGGCCCGGATCCAGTCCCCGATGGGCAGCCACGAGGAGCGGGAGCAGACGCTCAACCAGCTGCTCGCCGAGATGGACGGGTTCGACGGGCGCAAGGGCGTGATCATCATGGGGGCCACGAACCGGCCCGAGGTCCTCGACCCTGCCCTGCTGCGGCCCGGGCGCTTCGATCGGCAGGTGCTCGTCGACAAGCCGGACGTCCGCGGCCGGGAAGAGATACTCAGCATCCATGCGAGGAACGTGACGCTCGCGGACGGTGTCGATCTGAAGGTGATTGCCGCGCGCACGGCGGGCTTCGCCGGGGCCGACCTCGCCAACCTGGTCAACGAAGCGGCGCTGCTCGCCGCCCGCAAGGACAAGACCGCTGTCGAGATGAAAGACTTCGAGGAGGCGATCGACCGCCTGATCGCCGGGCTCGAGAAGAAGCGGGTGATGAGCACGAAGGAGCGGCGCATCGTGGCGTACCACGAATCCGGGCACGCCATCGTGGCGAGCGTGCTCCCGGGGCTCGATCCGGTGCACAAGATCTCCATCGTCCAGCGCGGCTTCGGCGCGCTTGGCTACACGATGCAGCTCCCGCTCGAAGACCGTTACCTGCTGACCCGTGACGATCTCCTCAGCCAGCTCTCGGTGCTCCTTGCCGGACGGACCGCCGAGGAAATCGCCTTCGGACACCTGTCCACCGGCGCACAGAACGACCTCCAGCGCGCCACCGACATCGCACGGGCGATGGTCACGGAATTCGGGATGAGCGAAATGCTGGGAGCGGTCAACTACAACGGTCACAAGCGTGGCGCATTCCTCGACAGCCCCTTCATGCAGGAACGCGGCAACTACTCGGAGGACACGGCGCTGAAGATCGACGCGGAGGTCAAGCGCATCGTCGGCGAGGCAGGGGCGACCGCGCGGCAGGTCCTCCTGGGCCACCGGACCGTGCTCGACGTGCTCTCCGAGCGGCTGCTCGAAAAGGAAGTCATCGAATCCGACGAGCTCCGCGCGATCATGGGCCCGATGCCCCCGAAGGACCCTGACGCAGTGCCGGCCGAAATCCCGCCGCTGGGTCCCGCACCCGCCGTGTCCTGATGGCTACGCGAACGGATTCCGAGTCATTCGAAGCGCTGCTGGAGCACCTCCGCCAGACGCGGGGGTTCGACTTCACCGCGTACAAGCGCGCGAGCCTGATGCGCCGGGTCGTGAAGCGGATGCACACTGTCGAGGTTCCGACCTTCGACGTGTATCTGGACTACCTCCAGGTCCACCAGGAAGAATTCGAAGCGCTCTTCAACACGATCCTGATCAATGTCACGTCGTTCTTCCGGGACCCCGAGGTCTGGGAGTACGTCGATGCCGAGATCCTGCCCGCGATCATCGAGCAGGCCGGGGATTCGCCGATCCGGATCTGGAGCGCGGGATGTGCCACCGGCCAGGAACCCTACACGGTGGCGCTGCTGCTGGCGGAGCGCCTCGGCCTGAAAAACGTCGAGGCGCGCGTCAAGATCTATGCGACCGACGTCGACCGCGAGGCACTGGCAGAGGCGCGCCACGCCGCGTACCCCGCACGGCTCGCCGCCGACGTGCCGCCGCATCTGCTCGAGAAATACTTCGACTCGAACGGCACGACGGTCACGTTGAACCGCGATGTGCGGCGGTGTGTCGTCTTCGGCGCGATCGACCTGATTCAGGATGCGCCGATTTCACACGTCGACCTGTTGATGTGCCGCAACACGCTCATGTACTTCAACGCGGAGGCGCAGTCGCGGATCCTGAGCCGCTTTGCATTCTCGCTGAATCAGAACGGCGTCCTGCTCCTCGGCCGCGCCGAGATGCTGTTCACGCATTCGACGCTGTTCGTGCCGGTCGACCTCAAGCGCCGGGTCTTCCGCGCCAGGGCCAAGTCGGGCGCCCGACCCAGGACGGGAGCGAACCCACCCGGCGAAGCCATGGTGAACGACGTGTCTGAAGAACATCGCCTGCGTGCGGCCGCGTTCGAGGCGGAGCCCGTCGCGCAGATCGTTCTGGACGGCGCCGGACGGGTGCTGGCCGCGAACAGCCGCGCGCGGCATCAGTTCGGTGTCTCAGCCCGCGACCTCGGGCGCCCGTTCCACGAACTGGAAGTCTCGTACCGTCCGGCCGAGCTCCGCGGCGCACTCGAACGTGCGCTCCACGACCGCCGCGAAGTGAGCCTCAAGGACGTCCACAGCTTCGTCGCCGGGGAAACGAGATACTACGACGTCACGGTGGCTCCCCTGCTCGACGACCAGCGCTCCGTGATCGGCTCACGAATTACCTTTGAAGACGTCACCCGGTATCGTCAGCTCCAGTCAGAGCTCCACGCCTCCAAGCAGGAGCTCGACACGGCTTACGAAGAACTCCAGTCGACCAACGAGGAGCTCGAGACCACCAACGAGGAGCTCCAGTCGACGGTCGAGGAGCTCGAGACGACGAACGAAGAGCTGCAGTCCACGAACGAAGAGCTCGAGACGATGAACGAAGAACTGCAGTCCACGAACGAAGAACTGCAGACGATGAACGACGAGATGCGGAGCCGGAGCAACGAGCTCGACACCTCGAATGCATTTCTGCAGTCGGTGTTCAGCAGCCTGCCTTCGGCGGTCGTCGTGCTGGATTCAGCCTGCCGGGTCATGATCTGGAATGCAGGAGCCAGGGAGCTGTGGGGCGCCACGAGTGACGAGGCCATCGGGACGAATGTTCTGGCCCTCGACATCGGACTGCCCGTCGCGGAGCTTCGCCAACCCATCAAGGACGTACTGCGCGGCGCCACGCGGCAGAGCGAACTGACGGTCGCCGCGATCACGAGGCGCGGGAGGACCATCCAGTGCCGGGTGAACCTGACGCCGCTGCCTGGCATCCGCGGCGACGACATCGTAGGCGTGATTCTCGTGATGGAGGCGGACGCGCCCCCGGCCGGGTGACGCTCAGGACCGACGGCGGAGCCCTGCGGGGAGCGCGTCCACCGGCGCGACATCGTCCAGCGGTGGCTCCGGAACGGTGTCAGGCACCTCGTGCAGGCTCATGCGGTTGGTGAGCAGGTCCCTCACGACCGCGGCGTGTTCGTCGGCTGCGATCGCACGTTCCTCGAAGGCTTTCGCCACCCAGACGTGATCCCGGCTTCGCGCGCGGTCTGCCATCCGGTGCGTGAGCGCCGCCCGCTCTTCGAGGGACCGCAGCGCGATCCACAGCGCGCGGTCGACGGAATCGGTCTGGGCTGAGAGCATGCTCTCGGGAGAATACACGTGGCCTACGCGGCATCGAAAGCGGACGATTCCGCGTTCATCCGCTTCCCACAGCGTTCCATGACACTCGGGGCAGGTGAACACGGACACCTTGCCCGGCCTGTCAGGGCCGTCCAGCGCAATACCGGGGGGAGCCTGATCCGGCTCGATTGCCTGGAGGTGCGGCCCATCGCCGCGAGCCCCACTCGCCTGCTCGTTGGTCAGGCTGGCGACGAGCGCGCCAATCTCCCGCACGGGGAGCACGTAGTCCACCGCGACGAACGCCAGGGCGCGCGGGGCATGCTCGAGGCAAAGGCCTCGTCGGGATCCTGAACGACGGCGATGCCGCCCGCTTCCTTGACAGCCGCGAGCCCGGCCGTTCCGTCGTCCAGCGCGCCGGTCAGGATGATGCCGATGACGCGCGGCCCGTACTCGCGCGCCGCGGACCGAAAGAGGGGATCGACGGCCGGCCGGGAGCCGTTCTCGGTCGGCCCATGGATGACCCTGGTCCTGCCGTTCTCCACAATCAGGTGATGGTCCGGCTTCGCGACGTAAATGCGCCCCGGCGCGATGAGGTCGCCGTCTGCCGGGTGGACAGCAGGCAGCCGGCCGGCGCGCGTCAGGATTTCCGGCAGCACGCTGCGCCCTCGCGATACGTGAAGTACGATCAACACCGCAGCGCGCAGGTTGCGCGGCAGTTCGCCGACGAGCGTGCTGAGCGCCTCGACGCCGCCGGCCGATGCGCCGATGACGACGATGTCGTGTGTCGGCATGGACCTCGGAACCCGCATGCATGTTCTGTACCTGGCGAAACTTCTATTCAGGCCGGACCCGGCTCTGTTGCGAAATGCGCCGCAAGGCGCCGGTGTCGCAGTAAAATTGTTGACCCAGCGGCTCCGCGCATCACTCGCGTCCTCGGCAACTCGTCAGGCCTGCCAAAGGCGGTTCTGGATAATGGATACGCTTCAAATTCTCACACTCAAGACGGCGACGGCAATGGGCCGGCTCGCTGACCTCGAACGCCGTGCGGCGGAGCACGCACCGGAAAGGGCGGCTCCGGTGATCAAGCCGGCGCTGCGGGAGCTCGCGACGGCGCTCGAAGAGCTGCAGGTCGCGAACGAGCACCTGCAGGCGCAGGTGGACGAGCTGGCGGTCCTGCGCTGGAGTGCCGCGAGCGTCCAGCAGCGGCTCGACGAGTTCGCCAACGCGGTTCCGACGCCGTGTGTATGGACCGACGACGCCGGGGTGATTGCCGACGGGAACGAGGCGGCGTGCTCGCTGCTGAACATCTCGAGACAGCGGCTGTCGGGAAAGCCACTGATGCTGTTCGTGACTGACCGCGATGCTCTGTTCAGCGCGCTGCGGAGCCTGGCGGAGGGGTCGGCCCGGGCGGTGGAGGCGGACATGATCGTGCGCCCGAGGGAGCGCCGGCCCCGCCGCCTCAGGCTGCTGGGCAGCCGCCTGGTGCACGACGGGCGATGCGTGTGGTTTCTCCAGGAACCTGCCGCGGCGCCTGCATCCGCCGAATAAGCGCCGATGCACGCACGGCGGCCGCGCGATGGGCGGCCGGTCCGGTGCGTCACCCCATCTTCTGCATCGAGGCGAGAAAGTCCTGGTTGGATTTCGTCTTCCCCATCTTGTCGAGCAGCAGTTCCATGGCTTCGACCGCGGACAGCGGGTTGAGCACCTTGCGCAGCACCCACACCCGGTTGAGATCCTCGCGGGGGAGCAGGAGCTCCTCCTTGCGGGTGCCGCTCTTCTGCATGTCGATCGACGGAAAGACCCGCTTGTCCGTGAGCTTGCGATCGAGGTGGATCTCCATGTTGCCCGTTCCCTTGAACTCCTCGAAGATCACGTCGTCCATGCGCGAGCCGGTGTCGATCAGGGCCGTGGCCATGATGGTGAGCGAGCCCCCCTCCTCGATGTTGCGCGCCGCGCCGAAAAAGCGCTTGGGTTTCTGCAGCGCGTTCGAATCGAGCCCGCCGGAGAGGACCTTGCCGGAGGGCGGGCTGACGGAGTTGTAGGCGCGGGCGAGCCGCGTGATGGAATCGAGCAGGATGAGCACGTGCTTCTTGTGCTCGACGAGGCGCTTGGCCTTTTCGATGACCATCTCGGCCACCTGCACGTGCCTGGCGGCGGGCTCGTCGAACGTCGACGAGATCACTTCCCCGTTGACCGAGCGCTGCATGTCGGTGACCTCTTCGGGGCGCTCGTCGATGAGCAGGACGATGAGGAAGACCTCCGGATGGTTCTTGGCGACGGACTGGGCGATGCTCTGCAGGAGCATCGTCTTTCCGGTGCGCGGCGGCGCGACGATCAGGCCGCGCTGTCCTTTGCCGATCGGCGCCATCAGGTCGAGCACCCGGCCCGCGAGGGTGTCGGGAGAAGTCTCGAGAATGAATCGCTCCTGCGGGTAGAGAGGCGTGAGATTCTCGAAGAACAGCTTGTCGCGCGCGAGATCCGGCGATTCGAAGTTGACGGCCTCGACCTTGATGAGCGCGAAGTAGCGCTCCCCTTCCTTGGGGGGCCTGATCTGCCCCGACACGGTGTCGCCGGTCTGCAGGTCGAACTTTCGGATCTGTGACGGGGATACGTAGATGTCGTCGGGTCCCGGCAGGTAGTTGTAGTCGGGCGCCCGGAGGAACCCGAAGCCGTCCGGCAGCACCTCCAGCACGCCTTCCGAGAAGATGAATCCGCTCTGCTCCGTCTGCGCCTTGAGGATCTGGAAGATCAGTTCCTGCTTGCGCATCCCGGTCGCGCCGGCGACGGTGAGATCCTTCGCGATCTGGGTGAGCTGCTGGATGCTCTTGTCCTTGAGGTCGTTGATATTGAGGCCGCGGCCGCGGCGGCCCTCCTCGGGCGCCCCCTGCGCAGGCCCTTGCGGCTGGCCGCGCGGGACCGGCGGTGCTGGCGGAGCGGCGACGGTCTCCTGCGGCTGCTCGCCGTTGGGC
>JALZOC010000357.1 GCA_030857365.1 Acidobacteriota bacterium | reverse complement strand
CTGCCCAGGGGCGGCCGTTATCCTGGCTTCTGTCTGCTACGGTGGGCCATCCATCAACTGAGCAAGGCCGACTTGACACAAGTCGAGAAGGGCTTGCGGTGACAGAGTCCTGCCCGCGCTCATGATCGCTGCTTCCCGGACGGTATCTGTGATCGCATTGAAAAGATGTCGCCGCGCTCGCAGAGCCTTGGCCTCGGACCGCCTCCCAAGCTCTGGGCGGACCCGGTCTGCCCAGAGATCCTTCAGACTGCTCGACGACCTGCCAAACAGCTCCAGGGTGTCGTGAATGTACAGCACGTCCTTGGCGCGCTCACCGGGCTTCCGTTTGCCGCTGACCAGGAGCTTCTGAACGATGTAGCTGACCGGATTCGCAATGTTGATTCTGGCGGCCGGCTGGCCAGTATCGCCGCCGACAGGGAGGAAAACGGACCACGGCGCGATCAGGAGCACATCGAGATACCGCAGCTTTTGCGCCGTGATGCCCGCGATGGTCGCCGTCACGTCCCTGGTGTCGTCGCGTCTGAACTCGCCTCCAACGAGCGGCGTCAGGAACTCCGCATAAAACCCGGCGTCACGGTCACCCAGCTGGTAGT
The DNA here is from genome assembly GCA_030857365.1 of Acidobacteriota bacterium. Classification (GTDB taxonomy): domain Bacteria; phylum Acidobacteriota; class Vicinamibacteria; order Vicinamibacterales; family 2-12-FULL-66-21; genus JALZOC01. The sequence goes on along the minus strand of JALZOC010000357.1, from coordinate 3,662 downwards.
GCGTCACAGGTGGCCGGTCGTCGCCGAGAAACTGTTCATGAAAACCTCTGGACAGCAGTCGCGCGCGCAGGCTTTCGTGGCCCACGGCAATGCCAGTGGGCAGGGCGACGTCCGTGTCTCTCGTCATTAGCGGCGCGTACGGAAGCGTCTGCGCCAAGGGGTGCATGCGGAACAGGCGATGCGCCCACCCGCCGACGATGACGACGCGGTCAAGGTATGGACCGATCGCATCCGCGAGCTGAGCGAACTTCTCGTCGTCGCGTTCGGCGGTCATCGTCGCGCCTTGTCGAGGAGAGGCTTGAGCACCTTGCGGTAGATCATGTCGGCTTGTTCAGGGCCGCGGGCCGGGTAGGCGCCTGCATCCAGCCAGACTTGCACGACGTCGGACACTGGAACGCCATCACGGAGCACCGCTCCGCGGAACACTGATTCTCTCGCTGCTGGGACTCTGATGTAGATGTCCGGAGAGGCCCCAGGAGCGTCCAGTGAAAGTCCAAGTCGTTCGAGGACGCCGGGCTCGAGCCGTTCGAGGTAGACGAGCGGCGCGACGCCATGCACAAACCCGAGACCGAGTGCGTCAGCCGCAGCGAAGAGACCAAGGCACAGTCGTGGCGACGGCGCGGCGGCGCGACGCGAGCGAGGAGCCAAAGCGGCAGACTCAGGTGCCTCGGCACGCAGGGCGTCTTGGAGCTGGCGCGCCGGATCTCCCCGGAGGATCCAACGCATGGGCACGTCCCGCGCTGGCCGCAGACTCTCCGCCTGCCAACGCCGCAGCAGCTCTTCGAGTCGCACGAGGCTGAGAATGGAATCCGATTCGTCGAGGAAACCCTCCAGGCGAAGTTGCCGCACGAACCGAAAGGCGCTCATCACGGAGACGTTGGACGCGGCGGCGAGCTGTGACGCGTTGCGATACTCGCCGCGGGGAGCATTCAGCAGGTCGGCCGGAATCGCCGGGGCCAGGAGCACCTTGAGCATCCACTGGTTCAGATCGGAAAAGAGGTGCGAGACAGCGACCTCGGGGCCCCGAACCCTTAGGCGCCGCTCCGCGCGGCCCCGGGCCGCATTCATTGACGAGTCGAGCCCGGGCCCGCGAAACCATTGAAAGCCTTCCATGTCAACCAAGCCCACGGCGGCGTCGGGCGCGTACTCTTGGACAAACTGCTCCAGGTCGCGAACGAGGGCCTCGCTGACGCTCTTGGCGCCGACAATGGCAAGCGGGGCCACTGGTTCCGGGCTGCGTTCCGCGAACGCTCTGGCCTGCAAAATGGCTTGAGCGAGCAGTGGCAGCAGCCGGTCCCGGCGCCCCTCAGGGGCGCTCTTCACCTCGACAACGTACGAGTACTCGCCGCGCTCAGCCAGCAGATCGGCGCGAAGGTTGCCGGCGGACGGCTGCCGCCTGACCTTCCAGCCCGCTCGCCGGAAAAGGTCAGCGACCCGCTGTTCGAGGGCCTCGTCACGGGATGCGCTCACTTCGGGGGCCATGATGCCTCTCACATGGCCATGATAATTATCAGGGTCACGTTAATTAACACGGCCATGATATACTGCATCACTGGTTGGGTCAATCAGCCGGCCCCGCTGCGGTGCCGAGGTGTGCGTTTAATATGGCCCGCCGGCGGCAGCTTGTTGAACGCTGCGTTTAGCATGGGCGACCGATAAACCGTAGGAGACGAACAGCAGTCGCAGGTACGAATGACGACCACGGACACCTTCAAGGACATCGAGAAGCTGGAAACGGACCTCTGGGAGGCAGCGGACAACCTCCGCGCCAACTCGAAGCTCACATCCAGCGACTATTTCATGCCGGTGCTCGGCGTGATCTTCCTCCGTCACGCCGCCAATCGATTCGATGCGGCGCACCGACAGATTGAGGCAGACCGAGCCAGCGGGAAGATGCCGAAGCGGAAGGTGCTGCCCGCGGACTATATCGCTCGACGCTCTCTGTATCTTCCGGAAGCGGCGCGCTACGACTGGATCATGCAGCGGGCCGCTGTCAGCGGCGCTGACCTGCCCAAGCTCGTCACCGACGCCATGACGGCCATCGAGTCCGAGTTCGAGCCGCTCGTCGGCGTGCTGCCGAAGGACTACGGCATCTTCGAGACCAAGGTGCTCGAAGACCTCATGCGCCTGTTCAACAGCGAGCAGATCAAGCAGGCCACCGGCGACGTCTTCGGGCGCATCTACGAGTATTTTCTCGCCAAGTTCTCCATTCAGAAGGCGCACGACAACGGCGAGTTCTTCACGCCGTCGTCGATCGTCCAGACCATCGTCAACGTGATCGAGCCGGATCACGGCACGGTATTTGACCCAGCGTGCGGATCGGGCGGCATGTTCGTGCAGTCCAGCCACTTTATCGAGCATGAGGGTGGCGACACCGCGAAGAAGGTCGTGTTCTATGGCCAGGAGAAGAACCGCGACACTATCCGCATCGCCAAGATGAACCTTGCGGTGCACGGGCTGGAGGGGAAGATCGCTGAGGCCATCACCTACTACCAGGATGAGCACACGCTCGCCGGCAAGTGCGACTTCGTTATGGCCAATCCGCCCTTTAACGTTGACCTCGTCGACGCCGAGCGCATCAAGGGCGATCCGCGGCTACCCTTCGGGCTTCCGGGTGTAAATCAGAAGAAGAAGGTCGCCAATGGCAACTACCTCTGGATCTCCTACTTCTGGAGCTATCTGAACGACAAAGGTCGCGCCGGCTTCGTCATGTCATCACAGGCCTCCAGCGCCGGGCACGGCGAGAAGGAGGTGCGTCAGAAGATCGTCGAAGCCGGCGACGTGGACGTGATGATCTCCATCCGCTCCAACTTCTTCTACACGCGCAGCGTTCCTTGCGAGCTGTGGCACTTCGACCGAGCGAAGTCACCCGAGCGTCGGGACAAGGTGCTGATGCTCGACGCGCGCAACATCTACCGCAAGGTCACGCGTAAGATCTACGACTTCTCGCCTGAGCAGATGCACAACCTCGCCGCAATCATCTGGCTCTACCGCGGCCAGCGGGAGCGATTCCTCGGGCTGGTGAAGGACTACCTGGGCCGCGTTTGCGCCGAGGGCGCGGGGGTCGCCGGAGAGCTCTCGCCGTTCGAGGTCGCCCTCGTCGACCTACGCCGCCGCTTCGATGTGCTCACCAAAGCCGTTGCGAAACACAGCGACCTTGACGCCGGGAAGAAGCAGACGCTCGCCGGCGCTGTGACCGAGTTGCGCGAAGCGGTGACGTTGTACGAGCCCGACGCAAAACAGCTTCTTGCGAGCCTGTCCGCGTTCGGACGGAAGGTTGCCAACGCATTGCCCCAGAAGAACGACGCCCAGCACGCCGCACGTAAGTCCTTCGATTCCAGCGCCGAAGCAATCCGCGGCCTCGTCAAGCAGGTGGACCTGCTCTATAAGCTGGCGGCGCGCGCGGCGGACCTGGGCGCCGATCTGGCAGCGGACGACGTGATCTCGGAGGTCTATGACCGCCGCGCCGCCGGCCGGCTGGTGAAGCAGCTCGACGATGCGCGCAGAGGCGCCGTCGAGCAGTTGAAGCAGGCCGTGTACTTACACCGGCAAGTGGTGTGGCTTCAGGACCGATTCCCCAAGGCCGAACTTCAGGCCGTGCCGGGGCTGGTGAAGCTCGTGGACCGCAAAGAGATCGAATCCGCCGACTGGAGCCTCACCCC
>JALZOC010000356.1 GCA_030857365.1 Acidobacteriota bacterium | reverse complement strand
TTCGAATCCCGCCCGGCGAATCTCGTCCCAGAGCAGGTGAAACACTTCCTCGGCGCGCGGCTGCAGGATCTCCGACAGGATCCGCCTCGCCATGAGGCGCGGCTTCCGTCCCCCGACGCTCGCCACCTCCATCGTCTCGTCCTCGTCGACCATGGCCGAGAGCGCGCAGCCGCAGCGGCGCTTGATCTTCTCGGCATCGGGAATCGGCGTTCTGAGCCCGACGGCGATGTCGTTCGTGAAGTGATCTCCGCCAACCGCCACCACGCCCGTGTGCCACAGGCTCCCGCGCTCGAAGATCGCGAAATCTGTCGTCCCCCCGCCGATGTCCACGAGGGCGACGCCGAGCTCCTTTTCGTCCTGCGTCAGCACGGATTCGCTCGCCGCAAGCTGCTCGAGCACGGTCTCGATGACCGCCACCCCCGCGCGGTTCACACAGGCCACGATGTTCTGCGTCGACGACGCGCTGCCGGTGACGACGTGCACGTTCACCTCGAGCCGCGTTCCTGTCATGCCGACCGGTGCGCCGATGCCGTCCTGCTCGTCCACGACGAAGTCCTGCGGCAGCACGTGCAGGATCTCGCGGCCGCTGGGAAGCGCCACCGCCTTGGCCGCGTCGATGGCGCGCCGCACGTCCTCCTTGGTAATCTCCCGGTTCTTGCCGGCGACGGCGACGACGCCGCGGCTGTTGAACGCCTTGACGTGCGCGCACGACAACCCGAGGTGCACCGAGTCGATCTCGACCCCCGCGGTCAGCTCCGCCTCGTCGATCGCCTTCTTGATCGACTCGACGGCGGTCTCCAGATTGACGACGACGCCGCGGCGGATGCCCCGCGAATCAGCGAGGCCGATGCCGATGATGTCGAGCCTCCCGTCGTCGGTCATCTCGCCGACGATCGCGGAGATCTTCGACGTGCCCACGTCCAGCCCCACCAGGTACCGTTCCTTGCGTGCCACCAGGGTCCCCCTTGTTCTTCCCCAGGCCTCGACGCCTGTTCCTACTTCTTCCGGTCGATCACGCCCGGCCGGACGTACACCCGCCCGCCGAACCTCAAGTCCACGTAGTCGATATCCGGCACGCGCTCCCTCAGGGTTGGCGCGAGATCGATGTAGGCCTGCAGCCGCGCCGCGAAGTCGTCCTCGCCGAGATACAGCAGAGCGCCGTCGCCTTCGAGCAGCACGACCGCGTTGTGCAGATCGCTCACGTCAATCTGCGACAGGCGACGGGCAAGTTCCTTCCGCTCGGCGACGGCATCGATGACCCGGCCGGCCAGTTCGGCCCGCTTCTCGTCGAGCGCGGGTGTGCCGGTCCCGGGTGCGCGCACGAGACCATCGATGATCGGCAGGTCGAAGCGGCGGTATTCCGGCCCGAACTCGTCGATGACCGTTCCCTGCCGGTCCACCAGATACAACGTATTGCCGATCCGCGACAGGCCCATGGGCCGGCGCTCCCGCACGGACACCTCGACAGTCGAGGGCAGCACCCGACGCAGCGCGACGTCGGCCACCCAGGGCGACGCGAGGAGCTTCTGCCGGAACGCCTCCAGGTCGGCGGTGAGGATGCTCGTGCCCCGCAGACCGTCGACGAGCGCCTGGAGCTCTCCTTCGGAGACGAGAACGTTGCCGTGAACCGCAATGCGCCGCACCTGCAGCGTCGACGCGCTCACGACGAGATCGAAGGCGCGGTACGTCGCGTACACGACCAGCACCACGGAGATGAGCACCCGGGCTCTCCGCCACGAAAGCCACCGCCGCCTGCCTTTGCGGCGCGAGGACTTCGGACTCGCCCGGCGGAAGTTCCTTTCCGCGCGCGCCTTCACGCTCATGCCGGGTTCCCCGCGGACACGCCGGCCCCGCGAAGCAGCTCCAGGATGCGATCACCGACCGTTCCAATCGACCCGGCCCCGAGCGTCACGACGAGGTCACCACGGCGCGTCAGCGCCGCCACGGCGGCGGGCAGATCGTCGAGCGCCTTGACGACGTGCACCGGGCACGGCGCGACGCTCCTGACCGCCTCCGCCAGCGCGTCCACTGTCACTCCGTCCATGGGCGCCTCGCCTGCCGCATAGATGTCGGTCAGCACGACTTCGTCCGCCCCGCCCAGCGCCTCCCCGAACTCCCGCATCAGCAGGCTGGTTCGCGAGTACCGGTGCGGCTGGAACACGACCACGACGCGCCGGTCGATCCCTGCCCGGGCGGCGGCGATCACCGCATTGATCTCCGTCGGGTGATGGCCGTAGTCGTCAACCACCATCACGCCGCGCGCCTCCCCGAGCAGCTGGAAGCGGCGCTCGGCGCCGCGGAACTCTTCGAGCGCGGCAGCCGTCCGGGCGAAGGGCACACCGGCTTCGAGCGCGACCGCTACGGCGCCGAGGGCGTTCAGCAGGTTGTGCCTGCCGGGGACGCGGAGCTGCAGCGTACCCAGCTCCTGGACGGCGTCGCCGCGCGTCTGCACCACGCGGCAGGTCGATCCAAAGGCTTCCAGCTGCATGTCGTGCCCCACGATGTCGGCGGGGCGATCGCTCAATGCATAGGTGATCACCCGGCGCGTGAGGTTCGGCAGCAGCTCGCGGACAGCCTCGTCGTCAGCGCACGCGACAACGGCGCCGTAGAACGGCACCTTGTTTGCGAAATCGGCAAACGCCTGCTGGAGGTTGGCCCAGTCGCCGTAGCTTTCCATGTGCTCGCGATCGATGTTCGTGATGACCGCAATCGAGGGGGAGAGCTTCAGAAACGATCGATCGCTCTCGTCGGCTTCCACGACGACGAACTCGCCGCGCCCGAGCCGCGCGTTGCTGCCAAAGGCACTGAGGCGCCCGCCGATCACGGCAGTCGGGTCGAGACCCGCACGCTCGAGCACGAGGGCGATCATCGACGTCGTCGTGGTTTTTCCGTGTGCTCCGGCGACCGCGATGCCGTATCGCAGGCGCATGAGCTCGGCAAGCATCTCCGCGCGCGGGATCACCGGCACCTTCCGCCGGCGGGCCTCGACAAGCTCGGGGTTGGTGCCGCCGATCGCAGAGGAGACGACCACGACCTCCGCCTCTCCCACGTTGGCCGCGGCGTGCCCGGCGAACACGCCAACGCCGAAAGATTCGAGACGGGCGGTCACGCTCGACGGCCGGACGTCCGAGCCGGTGACCTCGTATCCGAGGTTCGCCAGCAGCTCGGCGATGCCGCTCATGCCGATCCCCCCGATGCCGACGAAATGAATCTTGCGCGTGCGGCCCAGCATGTCAGGAGTCTCGATCAGCTCCTCTTCACGAGTTCGAACACCTTGTCGGCGATCACCATCGCGGCATCGGGCCTCGCCAGACGGTGCGCCGCGACCGCCATGGCCGTGAGGCGGACCGGGTCGCCCACGAGGGCGAGAATCCGTTCGGCGAGCAATGCGCCCGTCATGCGCTTCTGCTCCATGACCTCGGCTGCGCCTGCCGACGCGAGCACCTCGGCATTCCGCCGCTGATGATCGTCAGCGGCGGTCGGCAGGGGAATCAGCAGGGCCGGCCGGCCGGCCGCGGTCAGCTCGGCCAGCGTCGTGGCGCCTGCGCGGCAGACAACCAGGTCCGCGGCGCTCACTTCGCGGTCCATCGCGAACAAAAAGGGTTCGACGCGCGCCGGGACGCCCGCCCGGCTGTACCCGTCGCTGACCAGCTCAAGATCGCGCTCTCCCGTCTGATGCGTGATTGCCAGGCCACGAGGGTGGGCTGCCAGTTTCGGCGCTGCCTCCACCATGGCCACGTTGATGGCGTGCGAGCCCTGGGAGCCGCCAAAGATCAGAAGCCTCGGCGGCCCCGCGGGCCGGACGGCGGGTGAGAGATTCTCCGCCAGGAACTCGGGACGCACCGGATTGCCTGCAACAAACGCCCTCCTTCCGAAGTAGACCGCCGTCGATTCGAACGTCACCGCCGCCGCGCTGACCATCCGGGCGAGCAGCCGGTTCGTCACCCCTGGCACCGCGTTCTGTTCCAGGAGCAGCGTCGGGATCCCGCGAAGCGCCGCGATGAGGACGACTGGGCCCGAGCTGTATCCCCCCACGCCGATGACCAGATCCGGGGAGCGCCGCGACAGGATCCGCCACGAATCCAGTCCGCTCAGCGGCAGCAGCAGCACTCCCCGGACGAGCGCTCCCGGTGTCATGCCCTTCAATCCGGCACTCCTGAGCAGGTCGAGCGCGAAGCCTTCGCGCGGGATGATCCGCGTCTCGATCCCGCGCTCCGTGCCGGCAAACGTGATGACCGCCTGCGGATCCCGCCGCAGGACC
>JALZOC010000355.1 GCA_030857365.1 Acidobacteriota bacterium | reverse complement strand
CTTGTCCACTCGCAGGGCGCGCATCAGCGGGTGAGCTCGCACGCGGCTCAGCACGGCCTCGTCGCCGACGACGATGCCGGCCTGGGGGCCGCCGAGCAGTTTGTCGCCGCTGAACATCACGGCGGCAGCGCCCGCCGCGATGCTGCTTCTCACGTCCGGCTCCTGCGCGAGCGCCGCGAGGTCGGGCGCCGCGGCATTCGCCAGATAGCCCGAGCCGATGTCCTCGACGACCGCGACGCCGAAGCGGCGGCCGATCGCGACGAGGTCGGGGAGGGCGGGGCGCTCCGCGAATCCCTCGATGCGGAAGTTCGACGGGTGAACGCGCAGGATGAGCGCCGTGCGTTCGCCGATCGCGGCCGCGTAATCCGCTGAGCGGGTCCGGTTCGTGGTGCCGACCTCCCGCAGCACCGCTCCGGACTGCGCGAGCACGTCGGGCACGCGGAATCCCCCTCCAATCTCGACGAGCTCTCCCCGCGAGATGATCACCTCCCGCCCTGCCGCCAGAGCGGCCAGCACGAGCAGCGTGGCGGCGGCGTTGTTGTTGACGACCACCGCTGCGGCCGCTCCCGTCAGTCGGCAGAGCAGCCGCTCCGCGTGCGTGTCGCGGCGCCCGCGGCTGCCGGTTGCGAGGTCGTACTCCAGGTTGGTGTAGCCGGCGGCGAGGGAGGCGACCCGGGCGGCGACGGTGGGCCCGAGAGGGGCGCGGCCCAGATTCGTGTGCAGAATGACGCCTGTCGCGTTGATTACCCGCCGCAACGAGGGCTCCGCGTCACGCGCGAGCAGGACCCTGGCCCTCTCCTCGATGGCCTCGATCACGCGTTCCCCCGGCGCTGCGCCCGAAGCGTTGGCCCGTGCCGCGGAGGTGGCGGCCCGCAGCGCGTCCACGACAGCCGTCCTGCCGTAGCGGATCTCGAGCTGCGCCATCGCGGGACGCTGGCGAAGCTGTTCGATGGATGGTATGGCTCTCACACCAAAACGTCCCACGTCCCACGTGCAAGCCGCACGTGGCACCTTGCACGTGGCACGTGGCACGTGCTTGGGATATTATCTCCGTTTCCTGATGAAGCCTGTGGATTCCCTCGAGCGCGGCACGGACCGCGACAGCTCCGGCAACACGGCCCCCGCGGCGCCCGTGCCGGACTACCGGCCGGTTGAGCGGTTCTGGCCCTATGTGGATTTGCCGGAGCAGCCGACCGACGAGGAGCTGGCGGCGCTCAACCCCGAGCTCGCGGAGGCGCTGTTTGGAACACCGCGGCTCCCGTTCTCGGTGTCGATCGACTTTCCCCGGTTCGACGGCCCTGATTACGGGCGCGCCGTGAAGCTGGCGCAGGCCTCGGCGGAGTACCGCGAAAGGGGCACGGGCTCCACGCTGAGGCACCGCGCCCGGTTCTATCCGCAGGATGCTGTACGCCTGCGCGACCTCTTCGACCTGGTCGGCCGGTTCGACGCCTGCGACGTGCTGATCGACGATCGCCCGGTTCCCTACGCGCGTGAGCTGTGGCTGCCGCTGCTCTGGTTTTTGATCCGGTGAGGGCGACGTCTGAATCCAGGCGTGAACGAAACTGAACGTGACTCGAAGCAGAGACCTTGTGAATAGCTCTCTCGTAGCTTCCGCCTTCAGGCGGAAGCCCCGGTGGTTTGTTCACAGGCTCTGAGAGCTGAAAGCTGATTGAATGCCGGAGGAGTCCGAAGTTCAGCGCGATCTGCAGACGCTCGAAGTCGAGCTGAAGCGGCTCGAGGCTGAGTACAACATGTTCTTCTCCGGCCGGGCGCCCCGCCCGCCCCTGGAGACGCGCGGCCGGGTGGCGGCGATTGTGAAGCGCTGGGATCGCGGCCATATCGATACCGCGGTCGACCGGTTCAGGTTCCAGACGTTGCAGTCACGCTTCGCCAAGTTCGTCGATCTCTGGGACCGTGGGCAGCGTTCGAGAGAAGAGGGCCGGCCCGGGCCTTTTGCGCTGCCGCCGCCCAGACAGCCGCCGAAGCGGGCGGAGGTCCAGGAGAGCAAAGTCCTCAACGTCACGGCGTTCAGCGATCCGATGCGCGAAGTGGACAAGCTCCACACGCTGTACGACTCGCTGATGGACGCACGGCGCCAGGTCGGCGACGACGTCGTGCCGTTCCACAAGTTCGCGGCGCTCGTGAAGGATCAGGTTTCGAAGCTGCGCGAGAGCGGCAGCGCGGAGGTCGCGTTTCGGGTGGCGATGAAGGAAGGGAAAGTGAACTTTACGGCGCGGGCGATGAAGGCTGCGAAAGACCCCTGACGACGACGTGCGGGCGGCCGTGGTCCGGGCCGGGCAACGAACCGGAGCCGGGGGCACGAATGTCCCCGGCCCCGGTCGCGGGAATCAGCTGGGCTTCGTGACGTTACCGGCCTGCGGGCCCTTCGGGCCATCAACAATCTCGAACTCGACGGCCTGACCCTCTTCGAGCGTCCGGAACCCGTTACCCTGGACGGCCGAGAAGTGGACGAACACGTCGCTGCCGCCCTCGCGTTCGATGAATCCGTAACCCTTGGCGTTGTTGAACCACTTGACCTTGCCTGTGATGCGCATCGTACTTTTCCTGCCTTGCAATGGCGCGGCGCGCGTGCGCCGCCGTGACACTTGCCCGACCCCTTCGCCCGCAGGACGGAGCGGTTCGGGCATAAAAAAAGACCGCGAGTCCGCGGCCTCGGCTTACGACGCCGGCTTACCGGCGTCGGCGTCATAGTAGCGGCCCCCGCTCGGGCCTGTCAAGAAAATCGATGGATATGCGCGCGATTCTGAGTGTTTCCGACAAGACGGGTCTGACGGCGCTGGCCGAGGGGCTCTCCCGGCTCGGTGTGGAATTGATTTCGACGGGCGGCACCGCCCGTGCGATTGCGGCCGCGGGCATTCCAGTGGTGGGCGTCTCGGACGTGACCAAATTTCCCGAGATGATGGATGGCCGCGTCAAGACGCTGCACCCCGCCATCTTCGCAGGCATCCTGGCGCGGCGGGATCGCCCGGATGACCTGGCCGGCCTTCGCACCCACGGCATCAGGCCGATCGACATCGTCGTCGTCAACCTCTACCCGTTCGGCGCGGCCGCGGAAAACCCGGCGACGACGGTCGAGGCGCTGGTGGAGGAGATCGACATCGGCGGTCCCAGCCTGCTGCGCGCCGCGGCGAAGAACTTCCGCCACGTGCTGGTCGTCACGCACCCGCAGGACTATCCACGCGTGCTCGACGAGCTTGCCAGGCCAGGCGGCCCCTCGCTGGACTTCCGGTTCGGGCTGATGAAGAAGGCCTTTCTCCACACCGGGCAATATGACGGCATGATCGCGGTCACGATGGCCCACACGGCGGTCACCGGCGATGCCGTGGCGCGAACCAGCGTGCGGCCGCCGCCCGCGTCCACGCCGCCGACCAGGCCCCGGGATCTGCGGTACGGCGAGAACCCGCATCAGCGCGCCGCGTGGGTCTCCCCCCCGCCCGAGGCCGGCACACCGTGGGAGGTGCACCAGGGGAAGGAACTGTCGTATACGAACCTGCTCGACCTCGATGCCGCCGTCAGGATCGTGCTCGAGTACGGCGAGCCATGCGCGGCCGTGATCAAGCACACGAATCCGTGCGGGGTGGCGACCGGCGACGCAATCGGTGCCGCCTACGTGCGTGCCCGCGAGGCTGACCCGCTCTCCGCCTTCGGCGGGATTGTCGGTCTCAACCGCCCGATCGACGAGAACACCGCACGAGCGCTTGCCGCCACGTTCATCGAGGCGGTGATTGCCCCGTCCCTCGAAGACGGCGCGCGCGACGTGCTGGCGGCGAAGCAGAACATGCGCGTCGTCACCGCGGATTTCGCCGCCCTCGGGCAGGCGGGCGATGCGAAGCCCATCCAGGAGATGCGGTCGTTTCTGGGAGGCGTCCTGATGCAGGAGGCCGATCGCGTGGTCGAGGCTCGCGAGGCATGGCCTGCGGGAGAAACGCCGAAGGTGGTGACGCGCCGGCAGCCCACGCCGGACGAGTGGATCGCGCTGAGGTTTGCGTGGCGGGTGTGCGCGCACGTCAAGTCGAATGCCGTCGTATTCACCACGCCGGACCGAACGCTTGCGATTGGCGCGGGACAGATGAGCCGTGTCGACGCCGTGAGGGTCGCGGTCATGAAAGCGGGCGCCGCCCTGGCGGGCTCGGTGGCCGCGTCCGATGCGTTCTTCCCGTTTCGCGACGGCCTCGACGCCGTCGCGGCCGCCGGCGCCACGGCCGTCGTGCAGCCCGGCGGATCGGTCCGCGACGCCGAGGTCATT
>JALZOC010000027.1 GCA_030857365.1 Acidobacteriota bacterium | reverse complement strand
CCCGCGACTCTACCCGACGCGCCTGCGCGAGCGGCGCTTTCCAACGCGCGCCGAGCTCGACGCGGCGGCACCTCGCCACCCGGTGGTGGTCGACGGCGCCTACGCGCTCGTCCTGAACACCGCCGCGCTGCGCGCGGCGCAGATCACCCGCGACACGCCCGCGCCGCCGGGCGGCGCGATTGTGACCGACCCCGCCGGCGAGCCAACCGGCCTGCTCAGAAATGTCGGAGGGATGCTCTCGCATTTCAGGCGGGCGGGCGGCGCCAGTTCGCTGCACCATCTCGAGCAGGTGCACCGGGAGTACAACCGCGTCGGAATCACGAGTGTGATCGAGCGTGGAGCGACTCCGGAAAATTATCAGGAATACGAGACGCTGAAGCGCGAGAACCGGCTGCACGTCCGGTCCACCGTCACGACCCGGTTGCCCAGGATTCCCGAGTGCTCGCGTGAGTCCGGCGGATCCGCGCAAGCTGACGCTCTCGATCCCTGTCCGAATCAGGTTGCCGAGATCACCCGGTTCGTCAAGGGCCTTCCCTACCGATTCGGGTCAGGGGACGACATGCTCAAGCCGGGGCCGCTCAAGATCGTGGTCGACGGGGGCATCCTGATCGGCACGTCGTTCATGCGGGAGCCCTACGGCCTTCAGGCGCGAGAGCTCTATGGGATCGAGGATCCCCGATATCGTGGTGCCCTGACGCTGACGCCGCAGCAGATCAGAACGGCCGTTGCGGTGGGCCAGTCGCTCGGATGGCAGATGGTGGCTCACGTGACGGGTGACGCCGGCGTCGACGAGGTGCTCGATGCCTACGAAGCGGCGCAATCGAAAGAAGGGACGCCGCAACGGCGGCATACGCTGATGCACGCCTACTTCGTCACGCCCGAGACCGCCCGTCGGGCCGCCAGGCTCGGCGTTCCCGTCGACACGCAGCCGGCGTGGTACTACAAAGACGCTGACGCACTGGCGCAGGGCCTCGGCGCGGCCCGCCTGCACCGATTCGTCGGCCTGCGCACGTGGCTCGACGCCGGCGTCCACACGGCCATGAACACGGACCACATGTTCGGCATGGACCCGGATACCGCCTTGAACCCCTTCAATCCCTTCCTCACGATGTACGCGGCGACCACGAGGCGGACGGAGGGAGGACAGGTCCTGGGGGCGGACCAGAGCGTGACACGGGAGGAGGCGCTGCGGATGATGACGGTCGAAGCGGCGTACCTCAGCTTCGACGAAGGGAACCGCGGCTCGATCGAAGCGGGCAAGCTCGGCGACCTGGTGATCCTCTCCGACGATCCTCTCACGTGCACGCCGGAGCAGCTGCGCGCCGTCAAGGCGGACGCCACTGTTCTCGGCGGCAAGGTCGTGTACGAACGCGCGATGAAGTAGGTGAGGCGCCGCCACGCCGGGCTGCTGACGATGAGAACCGAATGCCGGTGAACAGGGCGTGGACCGGGCTGACCGTGTTCGTCCTGTGGTGTTGCCATCCGGGCATCGTCCACGCATCCGGTCCTCCGCAGGGGGACCAGCCGACGGCGGCGGGGCGCGTCGTGGCGACGATCACGACGCTGGAGGGATCGGTCCACCTCGCGGGAGCGCAAGTGGAGCTCCGCGGCCCGGAAGACGGCCCGGTGATCGCGCGCAGCCTGACCGACGGCACCGGGCAGGTCACGTTTCCGGACGTCCCGGCCGGGCGCTACATCATCACCGTCTCCCGCCCGGGGTTCCTGTCCCGCGACTCCACCGTGTTCACCGTCGGGGCGGCCGACACCGCGCGTGTGCTGCTCGATGCGCAGCTGACGTTCGTACTCCCCGACGTGGAAGTACGCACCGACATGCCCTCACCCACCGACAGCCTGCAACCCGTGTCGATGAGCGACATGCTTTCCGGCTCCGTGTTCGAGACGGCGCCGCTCCAGGGAGATGATTTCCAGAGCCTCCTCCCTCTTCTCCCCGGGGTTGTCCGCGACAGCGATGGACGGCTGCGCATCAAGGGGGGGCAGCCGACCCAGGGGGCGCTCCAGATTCGCAGCGCCAGCCTGATCGATCCGTCGACAGGCGATTTCGATCTGGATCTGCCGGCTCAGAGCGTCCAGTCAGTCGAAGTCCTCGCGAACCCGTTCGCCGCGGAGTACGGGCGCTTCTCCAGCAGTGTGACGCAGGTCCGCACCAGGCGCGGGACCAACGAGTGGGAGGTGAGCCCCGGCAACCTGATGCCGCGGCTTCGGGGCGGCTTGCGCAGCATTCGCGGCTTCGAGCCGCGATTGTCGGTGCGGGGGCCCATCACGAAGGATCGCCTCTTCCTCGCCCAGGACATGCAGTTCCGCTATGTCGCGACGCCGGTGAAGAGCCTGCCTGGCGAGCCGCAGATCGATCTGCGGAGCTTCGATTCCTTCACGCGCCTGGACGGGGTCGTCTCCGCGCGGCACACGCTCGGGGGAGGCGTGATCCTGTTCCCGCGGGAAGTCAGGCACGTCACGATGAACACCTTCCGGCCCATCGAGGCCACTCCGGACTTGCAGCAGACCGGCTGGTCCGTGGCGGGGGTCGATCGTTTTGCCATCCGGCCGGACCTGGTCCTCGAGACGACGCTGTCACTCCGGCGGTTCGAAATCGAGGTGAACACGAAGAACCCGTCGGTGATGGTGTACGCGCCCGAGAGGCAGAGCGGCGGCTTCTTCAACGACCAGGAGCGGGACGTAGACAGCCTCCAATGGGTGCAGGCGGTGAGCCTCTCGCGCGACGGGTGGCACGGGGAACATGTGTTCAAGGCGGGCACGGACCTTCAGCTGTCGGGCTACGAAGGGGAGAGCATCAGCCGGCCGGTGGAGATTCGGCGGCTGGACGGGACGCTGGCGGAACGGATCGAGTTCGGCGGCCCGTCCGCGCAACGCGTCCGCGGCGGCGAGCTCGCGGCGTTCGTGCAGGACCGGTGGCGCCTGAGCTCGCGCGTGACGTTCGAGCTCGGGCTGCGCGCGGATCGCGACGCGGTGGTGGAACGTGTGACCTGGTCCCCGCGCGCCGGGGTCGCGGTCGGCGTCCTCCCGGAAGGCCGTGCGATCGTGCGCGGCGGCTTCGGGAAGTTCGTCCAGCGGACGCCTCTGAACGTGGGGGCGTTCGACGACTTCGAGCCACGCATCATCTCGCGCTTTGGAGCCGGCGAATCGCCCCGCGGCAGCCCCGTTGTGCTCACGAATGCTGTCGACGGCCCGCTGCATACGCCGGAGGCTCACGTCGGCAACGTCGAATGGGATCAGCGGTTCGGCCGCCGCGTGCTGCTGAAGCTCGCGTTTCTGCGACGCGCCGGTGCCCACGAGTACATCGTCACGCCCGATCCCGCGGCCGGCCTGCTCCGCCTGTCGAGCACCGGCACGTCCAGCTACCGGGAGATCGAGACGACGGCGCGCTATCTTGGCGGCGAGCAAAGGGATTTGACGCTGTCGTACGTGTGGGCCCGAGGGACGGCCGATCTCAACAACTACGACCAGTTCTACGGCAACCTCAGAAACCCGATCGTCAGACCGAACGAGCACAACCTGATTTCCACGGATGTGCGGCACCGGCTGCTGCTGCGCGGCACGATCGGGCTTCCCCGGAAGTGGGATCTGGCGCCGGTGCTCGAGCTGCGCTCGGGCTTTCCGTGGTCGGCCGTCGATGAGTATCTCGACTTCGTCGGACCGCGCAACCGCGCCGGACGGCTGCCGGCGGTTCACACCCTCGACTTTTCCGTCGCGAGGCCGTGGCGACTGAAGAAGTACCGCTTCCGGGCTGGCGTGAGGGTCTACAACGCCTTCGGCGCCGCCGCGGCGCGCGACATCCAGGCGAACATCACGTCGCCGTTCTACGGCACCGCGTACAATCCCGTCGAGCGATCGATTGGGCTGGTGTTCGGGTCGTCGCGATAGTGGTCGTGAAGTTGATCGCCCCGGGGATGCGAGCAGCGTCTGGCCTGATATGCTGCTCGGGCTGCTCATGACGCGCCAGGGGATGCAATGATCGTCAGCACTGTCGTGGTGACGGGCGCCGGCAGCGGCGTCGGGCGGGCGGTAGCCCTCAAGTTCGCCGCCGAGGGGTGGCAGGTCGCCCTTGTCGGGCGTCGGACCGACGCGCTCGCCGAGACGGCCGCTCTCGCGCGATCCACGGAGGACCGGATCGCGATCTTCTCCTGCGACGTGGGTGCGCCGGACGAGGTCGAAGCGCTGGGGGCCGCCGTACTCGCCCGCTTCCGCGATGTCGACGTCCTCGTCAACTCGGCCGGCATCAACGTGCGCCAGCGAAGCCTGGACACCCTGTCGCTGGACGATTGGCAGCGGGTCCTCACGACGAACCTCCACGGCGCCTACTACTGCATTCGCGCCTTCCTGCCCGGCATGCGCGCGCGACGCACGGGCACGATCGTCAACATCAATTCGGATGTCGGCAAGACCGCGCGGGATCTCGCCGGTGCGGCGTACGTGTCGTCGAAGTTCGGCCTGGCGGGGCTGACGCAGCAGATCAACGTGGAGGAGCGGGCACATGGCGTCCGCGCGTGCTCGATCTTCCCACGGGACGTGAATACACCGCTGCTCGACAAGCGTCCACACCCGCCGCCCCCTGACGTGCGGGCGCGCATGCTCCAGCCCGAGGATCTTGCCGCCTGCGTGTGGCTGGCCGCTACGCTTCCGCCGCACGCGATCCTGGACGAGATCACGCTGTCGACCCGGTAGGCGGTGCGCAACGCCCGGGGATTCCGCTGATCGGCACGGCAAGCGGAAGACCGCACCTACTGACCGATAGCGGTGCTCCTGGCTGGCGCGGAGGCAGGCTCGACCCGTACCACGCCACCGGCGCTCCCGTCGATCGCAAGATAGATGTTGCCGTCGGGCCCCTGGCGCACATCGCGCACGCGGAGCCGTAACTCCGCGAGCAGCGCTTCACGCCCGAGCAGCCCTCCCTTGTCGTTGAAGGCGAGGCGGTGCAGGGCCACCCCCGAGAGGCCGCCGGCGAAGAAATGTCCCTTCCACTGCGGGAACGCGTCGCCGGTGTAGATAATCAACCCGGACGTGCCGATCGAGGGCGTCCAGATCAGCACAGGCTCTTCGATGCCCGCTTTCGACGGCTGCGGGCCGACGAGCGCTCCGTCCGGCCCGTATTCGCGCCCGTAGCTGGCGACGGGCCAGCCGTAGTTCTTGCCGGCCTGCACGATATTGAGCTCGTCGCCTCCCTGGGGGCCGTGCTCGGTGCTCCAGAGCACGCCGGAATCGGGATGGAAGGCGAGACCCTGCGCGTTCCGGTGCCCGTAGCTGAAAACCTCCGGCTTGTACCCGTCCTTGCCGACGAACGGGTTGTCTCCCGGCACCGTGGCGTCGTCCTTCAACCGGAGGATCTTCCCGCCGTGGCTCGCGGTGTTCTGCGCGCGGTTGCGGTCCCCCCGATCCCCGATCGTCATGTACAACAGGCCGTCGCGCGCGAACGCGAGCTTGGAGCCGAAGTGCGGGTTCCCGGTGTTGCAGTTGTCGGCCACGAAAAGGTCGCGTCCGTCCGTCAACGCCTTGCCGTCGAATCGCGCCCGATGGAGCGCCGTCGTCGCCCCCTTTTCGCAGGGCTTCGAGTACGTGAGGTACAGGAGCTGGTTTTCCTGAAACCGGGGGTGCGGCAGGACTTCGAGGAGGCCCCCCTGCCCGGTTGCCCAGACCTCCGGAACGCCGGACACAGGCTGGGGCTCGAGCTTGCCGTTGCGGACGACGCGGAGGCGTCCGGGTCTCTCGGTGACCAGCATGTCGCCGTTCGGGAGAAACGTCAGGCTCCAGGGGTTCACGAGGTCCTTGACCACCGGGACCACGCGGTAGCGCGTTCCGCTGAGCTCGTACTCCTGGGGGGCGTCCGGAAACGGGAGCGGGGGCAGGCGCTGAAAGCTGCCCGGCACGTTCTGACGTCCGCCAGGCGCGGGTGTCTGCGGTGCGCCGGCCGGCGGCGTCCCCGCCGGCGTTTGTTGGGCGAGGGTTACGATCGCGGTCAGGGCGACGGCCGCGGCCGTCGACGCCCAGCGAATGACAATGCTTATCGTGTGTCCGTCCTCATCGAGAGACTATCCGCGGTCGTTCCAGTCGCGACCGCGATGGAGTTGTCGGCAGAGCGACCGCGTGTGCCGCAGCCGCCCGGCCGCATGTGTGCGCGCATTATCGCGCCGTGGTGAGTGCCATCACCTCGACGGTGTCGAGTTTTCCCAGTGACCGGGCGCGGCCAGTGAGCTCGTCGGCGAGCCAGTCGTTCACGTCGTCCACCTGCTCCTGGGTCGTGCGGTGTCCGGTGTCGTAGGCGAGCATCAGGCGTTTGGGAGCCGTGATGACGTTGTACGCCGCATACATCGACGTTGGTGGACACGTCTCGTCGTTGAAGCCCCACGAGTACAGTCCCGGCGCGGTCACGCGGCGGGCGAAGTTCACGACGTCGTAGTACCGGCTCGTGACGATCTTCGCCTCGTCGCGATGGACGTTGGGCCCTTCGGTCGTGCGGAACATGTGCGGCCAGCCTCCGGCGCGTGTCTGGAGGTAGCCAGTCAGATCCGAGAGCGCGGGATAGTACGCGGCCAGCCGCGTCACGCGGCGGTCGAGTCCAGCAGTCACGATCGCCAGGGCGCCCCCCTGGCTGCCGCCGGTGACGCCCAGGTTCCGTCCGTCCCACTGCGGCAGCGACGTCAGGAAGTCGTTGGCGCGCAGCGTTCCGGTGTACACACGACGGTAGTAGTAGCGCTCGCGCGAATCGAGGCCGAAGGTCGGGTAGCCGCTCAGACCGCCGCGCGCCAGGCTGTCGTACACCTCCTGTGGCTGGATGACGGGAATGCCGTGGATCCCGATCTGGAAGGCGATCACGCCGCGGCCGGCGATCTCCGGAAGGCCGCGGTACGGCCGCACGCCGGCGCCCGGCACACTGAGCAGCGCCGGATACCTCCCGGGCGCACGGGGCATGCAGAGGATGCCGTAGAGCCGGCTCGCACCTTCTGTCAGGCCGGCACTCTGCAGGTTGATCTGCGAACAGTCCACACTGGCATTGCCGTACTCGGGCAGCGGTGTCCATTTCGCGTCGAGCGGCAACGCGGCGAGGCGCGTGCGCTCGCCGTCCCAGAACGCGTCGAAGTCAGGCGGATTCACCTGCGTCGGTTCGATGCCGTCTGGCGCAAAGCCGGCGGTGCCGACTCCTCGATACGTGCGGCCCTCGATTTCGGCGGTCGCCACGAGCCGCAGAAAACCCGGCGCGTGCATCGTGCCGCCCTTTACCGTCAGCGGCGTCTCGGCAACCGTGGCGGTCGCCTGGGTGACCGGCGGCAGCATCTCCGGCCCGAGGGCGTACTTCACCGTTGCGCCGACGACCTGGTGTCCGTCGCGCAGGACGTCGATGCGAAACGCCGCCGCCTCTCCGAGCCGATAGGTCCAGTCCGCATGGCCCGGTGTGACCACGACGCTGACGCGGCTGAACGGCTGCCGAGGTGCCTGCGCCCGCGGCACCGCCACAAGACAGGCGGCGACGAAGAAAGCGGCAAAGCAACGACCGAATGAGAGTGATCGCATTGACATTCTGACGGGGGCGCGCAGAGCAGCGACGTACTCTGGCGAGCCCGGTGGGGAATGATAGTCCAGGTCAGACCCGAGCGTTCGCCCAGCCGACCATTTCTGGTCATACTGTGGTCACGAGGCACATGCGAATCGCGGCACCGGAGGCCGAGGCTGAGTGGATCCCCGCGGACCGTGGGGCCCCGCGAGAAGCTGCGGGGCCGATGCGCGAGAGATTTCGATGATTCAACGACCAGGTGGTTCTCACACTCCGACGCGTTTCGCCGTCCTCTTCGGCCTGCTCCTCGGCGCCGCCGTCGTGACGGCACAGCAGCCTGCACGGGATCAGCCGGCGACGCCGCGCTCGGGAACGGGCGTGATCCGCGGGCGTGCCGTACGCGCCGATACGGGTGCACCGCTGCGCCGCGTGCAGATCCGCGTGGATGAATGGAGCACGGGGGATCTCAGGGGACCCGCCGCGACCATGACGGACGCCGAGGGCCGGTATGAGCTGACGGAGCTCCCCGCCGGACGCTACCAGCTCAAGGCGACTCGTGGCGGGTACGTCGCGGTCGCGTACGGACAGCGGCGACCGTTCGAACGTGGACGCCCCCTGGAGCTCGGCGAGGGCGCGGTGCTCCGGAACATCGACTTCGCGCTGCCGCCCGGCGCAGTGGTCACCGGCCGTGTCGTCGATGAAGCCGGCGAGCCGGTCGCCTACGTGTCGGTCTCACTCGCCCGCCACCGGTACGTTGATGGCGCGAGGCGACTGGTGGCCGAGAGCGGCAGTTCCACGGACGATCGGGGGGAGTTCAGGATCTTCGGCGTGCCGCCGGGCCACTACGTGATCCTCGCCAGGTTCGACGGGACGGATCTGGGCTCGCGAGATCGCGTGCGGTACGTGCCGACCTACTACCCCGGGACTCCGGTCGCGAGCGAGGCGCAAGGCATCACCGTCGGCTCCGGGCAGGAAGTACCCGGGATGACGATCCCGATCGCCCGAGCGGCCACGGCCACCGTGCGGGGCGTAGTCCGTTCCTCCGGCCAGGGCTCGTCCGACCCATTCACATTCGTGATCGCTCGAGAGATCGGCGGCCCGGAGGCGTATGGCCAGACCGCGACCGCCATCGCAGGAGGCGACGGATCGTTCGCGATCGCCGGGCTGCTTCCGGGCGCCTACTTCGTCGAGGCGCGATCACCGTCAGGGTCGGAGTTCGCGTCGACGGAGGTCGTCGTCGAGGGCTCCGACGTGGCCGGCGTCACGCTGCGGCTCTCGAAAGGCGCGACAGCGCGGGGCCGGATCCATTTCGACACGGGCAACCCTCCGCAGGGGCTTCGCCCGTCTCAGGTCTTCGTGATGCCGACGTTCGTGGATCGTCAGATGGCGGGCGCGGACATGAGCGGCGGTCCCCCGGTCGCCCGGGATGACTGGACCTTCGAACTGCAGGGGCTCCGGGGTCGAGGCTTCATCCGAGCCGGCACATCGGGCGACTGGCAGATGAAGCGCGTCCGGCGGGAAGGCGTCGACGTCACCGACACGCCATTGGACTTCGCCGCGGACCTCGACGGACTCGAGATCGAGTTGACACAGCGGGCGACCACCGTCTCGGGCGGTGTGTCGGACGACGGTGGCGGCGTGGCGCTCGACGCCACCGTCATCGCGTTTGCCGACGATCCTGGGAAGTGGGGGCCGCACTCGCGCTTCATCGGGAGCGCCCGTCCCGATCAGCAGGGACGATTCATCATCAGAGGCCTGCCGCCCGGGCAGTACCTCGCGATTGCCGTGGGATATCTGGAGCCTGGCCAGGAACGGGATCCGGAGCTGCTCGAGGCGTGGCGTCAGGGCGCGACGGCGTTCACGCTCCTGGAAGGCGAGACGCACGCGCTCGATCTGAAGCTCTCCACGTTCTAGCCCCGTACGGGAGCGCGAAGGGCGATTCTACGACGCCTTGCGACGCTCTCGTTGCAGCGCCTGATGCAGATCCCAATCCGCCTGCAGGCGCATCCACAGCTGCGGCGACGTTTTCAGGAGTCGTGAGAGACGCAGCGCCGTGTCCGCCGTGATGCCGCGCTTGCCGAGGACGATCTCGTTCAGCCGATTGAGCGAGATGCCAAGCCGTTCAGCGGCCTGGACCTGCCCCAATCCGAGGGGCTTCAGGTACTCCTCCAGCAGGATCTCTCCTGGCGGAATCGCGGGACCGAGCCAATCCGGCTCCCTCGTGATAATCCTGGACGCAGACTTCGAAGGCATGGCCGCTCTCCCACCGGAACGTCACCCGGTACCGGTCGTTCACGCGAATTCTGCGGGGCTCGCCTCGCTGGCCCTTCAGCCGCTCAAGTCGGTTGCCCGCCGGAATCGCCAAGTCGTCGATCCGGGCGGCTCCATCCAGGAGCTTGAGTTTCCGCTGCACGATGCGCCAGAGCTCACGTGGAATGCGCCTGGCCGCTCGAGTGTTGCGTTCTCTGAACAGGTCCGCGGTGCCCGCGACTGGAGCGCCGCGGCGGCAACGCCGTGGACGCCACGGTCGCGGTGCACTTCGCCCACGCGGTGGTCAACCCCGAGGCGGGCAACATCGGCGGCGGAGGGTTCCTGGTCGCGCAGATGGCCGACGGCACAGCGGCCGCCCTGGACTTCCGCAAGACCGCACCCCTGGCGGCCACCCGCGACATGTTCCTCGATGACCAGGGCAACCTGACCGACCGATCAGTGGCAGGCCACCTGGCCGCCGGCGTCCCCGGCTCGGTGGCGGGGATGTGGGAAGCGCACCGGCGCCGCGCGGTACGTGATGAAAGTCACCTCTCCCACGTCGTACACCTTCAAGTGGGAGATGGAAGGCCCGGACAAGAAGTGGACGCCGATCGTCGAAGGGACGGCGACCAAGGCGAAATAGCGGCGACATCGTTCGGGCCACGGCCCCAAATGGACTGACACGGACCGGGCCGTGTTGCCGCCCCGCTGACCGTGGCCGGCGGGGCGGCTCGGTTGCACGCGCCGTCAGGTCACGGTTCGGCTGCTGTCGGCTGCTGTCGGCTTGTGACATCGCGCGCCGCACGTTATCATCCGCGTTTACACCTTGCCCGAGCCGTGGTGCCGGGCGTCCTTATGCCGAATATCGGGCGGTACGAGCTCCTCGACAAGCTGGGCCAGGGCGGCATGGGCGTCGTGTATCGAGCGCGCGACACGCTGCTCGAACGGATCGTCGCCGTCAAAGTGATCTCGGCGCCGATCGAGGAGAACGCCGAGTTGCGCGAGCGGTTCTTTCGCGAGGCGCGAGCCGCGGGGCAGCTCTCGCACAAGAACATCATCACGATTCACGACCTCGGCGAGCACGACGGGCAGCCGTATCTCGCGATGGAATACCTGGAAGGCCAGGATCTCCTCGCGCGCATGCGGAGTCCGCAGCGCATGTCGCTGCGGCGCCGGGTTGAAATCGCCACCGAGATCTGCGAGGGGCTCGAGTTCGCGCACACCCATGGCGTCGTGCATCGCGACATCAAGCCGGCCAACATCTTCCTGACCGATCCGGGGCAGGTCAAGATCCTCGATTTCGGCCTGGCGCGTCTGGTCACCTCCGAGCTGACGCGGAGCAACATGATGATGGGCACCATCAACTACATGGCGCCCGAACAGATCCGTGGAGAGCGAACCGATCATCGCGCGGACATCTTCTCGACCGCCGTGGTGCTGTACGAGCTGTTCAGCGGACGGCGGGCGTTCGAGGCGGAGTCCTTCGCGGCGACGCTCTACAAGATTCTGCAGGAGCTGCCCGAGCCGCTGCAGCAGATCGACCCGGCGCTTCCGACCGATCTGGTCCAGATCGTCGATCGCGGACTCGCCAAGCCGCGCGACGAGCGCTATCAGCACATGAGCGAGATGCTCTTCGATCTCGCGATCTACCGGCAGCAGATCGCCGGGACGGACTCGCCGGCGTCGGGCCGGACGGCGCCGGCGGAGTTGCGGACGCCGTCGGATCGGCCGTTCGCCGTGACCCCCGGCTCCCCGCTCCCGCCGATGGCGAATCCACCGACGCCGGTCACGACACCCGCGCCTTTTCCGTCCGCGCCGGCGTCAGGGTTTCAGCCCGCCGGACGCCTCCGGGCGTGGGCGATGCCGGCGATTGCCGTCCTGGCGCTCGGTGTCGCGGGCGCGGCCATGTGGAAGGCCAGCGGGGGTCCGGCGCCATC
>JALZOC010000354.1 GCA_030857365.1 Acidobacteriota bacterium | reverse complement strand
CCGCCGTGCTGCTCGATGCCACCGTGATCCGCATGGCCATCGGCCCGGCTCTGCTCCGCCTGGCGGGGCGGTGGAACTGGTGGCCGGGCGGCTAGACCTTGCCGTAAGGCGTTTCCACGGTTTCGGTTCCATCCGGCTGCGAGACAATCTGTATGTCGCCGAAGATGTCCAGCACCGCGGCCGAGGGTTCCGGCTGCCTTCCCGATCTCACTCGCACCTCACGACGGAGTGCCTCGTGAACGGCGTCCAGCACGCCGCCATCTCGCCACCGCCGGAAGTGCTGCCACAGGGTAGGCCAGGGCGGAAAGTCGTGCGGCAGTGCCCGCCAGGTGCAGCCGTTCTTGGCCACGTACAAGACTGCGTTCCACACCTCGCGCAGCTCATACGTCCTCGGCCGCCCCGTCTTCCCGCCCTTCGCCGGCGGCAACACCGAGCGGATGCACGCCCACTCCGCATCCCTCAGATCCGTTGGGTAGGGTCTCCGATCCAGGCCCTACCCCCACCGTACCTCTCATGCCCTATTCGTTCACAGGTTCTAACAGCTAAGGTGTTTCAGAACGGTGGTCCTTACGCTGACCTGTTCTCTGCGTCGGCACGAGACGCCAAGCTCGACCCCCGATTGAAGAACTCTGGCGAACTGGTCTGCTTCGTTTTTGGAGGTCTTCAGTTTCCATTGACGCCACCCACCGCGTTTTACGATTGGCTCTTTCTACGCGCCTTCGTGCGCAATGCGGATCTTCTCGAGAGAATAGTTGGCTACGCTGGCTTCACTGACATCGAATTCAATCCTAGCAAGTCGCTGAATTGCCAGGCACGAGCTTGTGCGACAGCTGTCACACTCTCGGTTGCCGGCGAGCTCGTTGCTTGCGCGAAGTCGTTCTCGCGGTTCGCGAGCAAATCATCCGGATTCCGCGCACCAAGTCGGCGTCTGCAGCCCGAGCAGCAGTCGCTCGCCGTCTAGCCCTCCGCCGCCGAACCCGCGGTTGCAGCGGACACCGGGCTCGGCATTCGCAGGGAGTGAAAGCTCCCAGCAGCCCGGCGCCGCTGAACCTTCACGCTGGGCTGCTTGGCTTCTGTCGGGGGGGCGGGGCTTGTCCGTCCGGCGCTGCGTGTGCGTCGTTCGGTTGCGTCCGAAACGAGCGCGAACTCTTGACCGGAGCCGTATCGTGAAGCTGAAACTTGTGGTCTCCGCGGCCGAGGAGGGGAGCTACGGGGCTCTGAGGTACCCGCGCTTCCCGGGTACGCGACTCAACGAGAAAGATTCGGGGAACTCCTGCGTAACTTGTACGAAGCCGTCGAGGGGCGGCCTGGCTGTAGAGGTCGCGGCCGCAGTGGTAATCCGAGCGGCGCGGGGAGGACCGTATCCGCGCGAGGTTCGCGCGTACCGGCGGCACTCCCTCAGCGCGCGGGAAACACCGCGGTCCGCACCTCGAGCGGTTCCCGGGCCGCCCGAACCAAATTCTCGACTTTCTGAGGCGTCGCGCCGGGCGCATCGAACAGCATCTGACGTCGCAACGTCAACAGCGAGGCGGCCGCGAGCCGCGGATCGGTGTTGGGGATCGCCGACGTGATCCAATTTCCGCTCGCGCCGAACGCGGAGTTGTCGCCCGTGCACTGGATGAACTCGGAGGTTGCGGCGTCCTCGTAGAACGAGGTCCGGGTCAGCGCGGTGATGTTCGTGCTGAGCGTATGGACCATCACCATCGTGCCCGGCGTTCCCTGCACGGATTCCCAATCGAGCGGTCCGGACCGGTGCCCGTCGGGGCGCCCGTCGATCACCAGGCCCTGCGGATTATCGTTGTTGCGATAGACCATTCCCACCGCGCTCGGGCTGTAGTCGAAGAAATCGAGGATCCCCGGAATCGCGTGGACGCGCAGGAAGGTGGTTACGTCCGCGTACCGTTCGTAGAAGATGTGCTGTCGCTGGACGAGTGGGCCGCTGTTGAAGCCGAGGTAGGCACGAATCGTCCGGACCGGACCCGCCCGGTTGACGATAAACGCGCCCTCGCTCCGCGAACCCGTATATTCGGTGCGCCCGCAGTTCCCCGGCGCGAAGGCGGTCTTGTAACGGTCGAGGATGTCGACGCCGCTCGCGCTCCCGGCGGTGATCCGCAGCCCGTCGAGAATCCAGCGGTCGGAGAAGTGCTGGCTGTAGTACGGAGTGGTGACAATGGTGTTCTCGGGATTGGCGCCCAGCTCCTCTCCGACGCGCCGGCCGGCATCGGGCGTGGTGCCCGCGCGGTCGTAGGTGGCGAGATAGCCGCCTCCCGAAAGCAGCGCGAATCGGTAGTCCACATACGACTTCCCCGCCCCCGGCGAGAGGCCGCCGTCTTGCCGGAATAGATATACATACGCGCGGTCCGCGGAACCCGACTCCGCGACGGAGACCTTCACTCCCGCGCCTGGTACGACTCTCCCGGGTCGGGGGGCACCTTCCGGTGCTTCGCTTCCCGCATCCCGTGCCATGAACACCAGCTCGTCGTCCCGGTCGAAAGAGGCATCCGGGTCGGGGCCGATGTGGGTGTTGGGGTCCGTGTAATAGAGCTGGACTACGGCACCGGCGACTCCGCTGCACCAGCCGGGTGCAAAGCAGGTGCTTGGGTCCAAGCCGTTGTACGCGCCCCCGATGGCGACGCGCGCCCGCTCGTCCGCCTGGACCGGGATCTGGACCCACGATCCCGCCGCGTAGCGGAAGCCAACCAACTCGCCCGGCGGCAGCCCGGCCAGCGACGGGAGTTGCTCACCCGTGAGGATCACCGGCTCGAACTCGCGCTCCAGCCGGGAGCGTACCTGGTTTTCGGCGGGCACCGCAGTCGTCGGCTCGGAGCAGCCGTACGCGAGGCCGATGAAGAGGAGAGCCGCGCACGGCGAGAGTCGAAACATGTTCCGCGTCCTTGTTTGCGTGGCCATCCGTCAACCGGCGACGTTTCGCAACTCCGAGATGATACGGTGCTTACCCACGCTCGTCCGCCGTGGTTCCGTAGATCGACGGAAGCGGAACCTCGTTGAGGCGCAGATAAACGCTCAGCTGCCCGCGGTGGTGGATGAGGTGGTTCATCATGAAGGAGCGCAGGACCGCGATGCGGGGCATGGTGAGGATGGTCTGGCCAGCGCTTTTCAACGACCAGGGAACGGCGAGGTCGCTGTCATGGGCGCCGGCGATCGCCTCCCGCGTTTGCCGAACGTGCTCGTCGAAGGTGATGTTCGGGCTCTTCGGGCTCCCCGCCCGCTCATGAATGCCAGCCTCGATGATTCACGTAGTTGAAAGAGTTTGCTGACATTCCACCTGCTGTGGTGTGTCGGACCACGGTTGGCCGCGGGCGCCGATTTCGGCCACAGACCCCCTACCCCCGGTCGCAGACGGGAGGTTGGAGCGCTTCCGATTCCCCGCCCGAGGGTGCTACGCTGGTGTGGGCACGGCCTGGAGCGCCGGCGACCCGCGCGCCGGGTACATCTTCACGAATCGCTTCCAGAACCGAGCTCGTGCTGCATCGATCATCACCGTGATGCGGCGTCCCGAGAGCAGCCCCCGAGCGCGGAACCGATCGGCTCGTCCGGGCGGTGACGTTGCGCTCCACCAGCGCAGCCCCGGCGTGCATCAGATTCGCCGCGAGCAGACTCATCAGCAGCCGAGCCTCGTTGGCGGCGAAGCTGTCGAGGGAGGCGTACGGCCGCTCGATGGCTTCCCCTCGGTAGTGCGCCTTCGGCCGCGAATGGCGCCCCGGATGTTTTCCAGTGCCTCGACTTCCGTGGCACCCTGGGACCAGCACCCCGGCAGACCCGGACAACCCACGCCGCTGCCGGGGAGGATTCGCTGCCGCAAGAGGCGCTCGGACAGGCAGCATCCCTCCTTGCTCCCTGCAGCGGCCCCCTACCCGTCGCCCTGCCCCTCCTTGAAGCGGACGATCTTGCGGCGGTCCCGCGCCGCTCCGACAGCGCGCGGACCACCAGGTGGTGCTCGTAGGGGCCCTGCCGCAGGTGGATCCGGTCGCCCGGACGGAGCAGGGTGGAGCGCTTCGCCCGCTTCCCCTCCACGTCCACCTTGCCCCCGCCGATGGCCTCCGCGGCGAGGGTGCACGTCTTGAAGAAGCGGGCCGCCCAGAGCCACTTGTCCAGGCGGACCCCCTCCCCCTCCGGCGCGCTCTCGCTCGTGGCTCCTGCAGGGTGAGGACGTTGCGCTCGAAGTCGAGCCCCACGCGGAAGGAGCGCAGAAAGTTGAGCCCCAGCAGCCCGTCGACCCGGATTCCGAGCGCGCGATGTGCTCGAGGTCCAGCACG
>JALZOC010000353.1:1509-4283 GCA_030857365.1 Acidobacteriota bacterium | reverse complement strand
GACGAGCACCACATTTGGCCGGATCCGGAACGCCGTCAACAGTTCCGCCCGACAGGTGATGCTTGGCGTGAAATATTATTTCTAGGCCGCGCTGTGGCTCGTATCGTCTGCCGGAACCTGGGTGGGCAAGGCGCAGCCGCAGTCCATGTTACCGTCACGTCCCCCACGGTTCATCAGGGGCGTCGAGATCTCGCCGAGGCCGAACGCGCCGCAATCCTCCTGTACTCTGGCGGTACCTCATGCCCCGTCCCGTTTACCCGCCCTCCCACAAAACGGATGTCGTCGACACGTATCACGGCGTGCGGGTGGCGGATCCCTATCGATGGCTCGAAGAACCTGACGCAGCCGCGACCCGCGCATGGGTGGCGGCGCAGAATGCCCTCACACGGTCGGTGCTCGATGGCCCCGTCCGCGACAGGCTCGCCCGCCGGCTCACGGGGCTGTACGACTATCCGAGAACCGGCGTGCCGTTCCAACGGGGCCGCCGTCTGTTTTTCACGCGCAACACGGGCCTCCAGGAGCAGCCCGTGTTGTACGTCGATGATGGCGCCGACGGTGCGCCACGGGTGCTCCTCGACCCGAATGCGATGCGAGCCGCGGGTCCCGTTGCCCTGACCGCGCTCGCGCCGGACGACACTGGAGCGCTGCTCGCGTACGCGATTTCGGAAAGCGGCAGCGACAGGCAGGACCTGTTCGTGCGGGACGTGAGCACCACGTGCGACACAGGAGATCACCTGCGATGGGTGAAGTTCGTGTCGATCGCGTGGCTCCGTGCCGGTGACGGCTTCTTCTACACGCGCTTCCCGGCGCCTGGCCGCGTGGCTGATGGGGAGGAACACTACTTCAACCGCGTCTATTACCACCGTCTGGGGGATGCGCAGGAGCGGGACACCCTGGTCATGGAAAAGCCCGGTGAGCGCGAAGCCGTCTTTGGCGTCGAGACGAGCGACGACGGCCGCTGGGCCGTCATCACGGCGTACCTGGGCTCGAGCGTCCGGAGCGACGTGTACCTGCTCGATCTGCATTCGCAGGGAGCGCGCCCGGTGCCCTTGTTCACCGGCTACTCGGCCGCCTACGCGTTCGTCGAGTCCGCCGGTGGGCGCCTTCTCTTCCGCACGGATCTCGATGCGCCGCTGGGCCGCATCGTATCGGTGGATCCGACAGATCCAGTGGCTGGAATTCTCGAGGTCGTGCCCGAAGGCGCCGACAAGCTCTCAAATGCCCTCGTCGTGCACGGCACCATCGTCACCTCGTTCCTGCACGACGCGAGCGACCGGATTCGCCTGTTCGATCTCTCCGGCGCCCCGACGGGAACGATCGAGTTACCCGCGCTGGGGTCGGTGACCGGATTGAGCGGACGTCCAGGGGACTCGGCGATGTACGTGGGCTTCACGTCCTTCACGCATCCGCCCGCGAGTTTCCGGTACGACTTCGACACGCGCGCACTCGAGCCCGCATCCGTGCGCCTTGGAGGGGCCGTGAGTGCACACCGGCACGTGATTCTCTCTGACTACGAGATCGATCAGGTCTGGTACGTTTCGAAGGATGGCACACGGGTCTCGATGTTCCTCGTGCATCAGCAACACCTCCCGCGCGATGGCAACCGGCCGGTGCTGCTGACCGGCTATGGAGGATTCAATATCAGCCTGACGCCCGCCTTCGATCCGGCGAACTTCGCGCTGCTCGAGCGGGGCGGGATCCTTGCGGTCGCGAATCTGCGCGGCGGCGGGGAGTACGGCGAGAGCTGGCACGAGGCGGGGATGTTCGAACGGAAGCAGAACGTATTCGACGACTTCGTCGCCGGCGCCGAATGGCTGATCAGGGAAGGCTACACGAAACCGGGACGGCTCGCGATTGAAGGCGGCAGCAATGGCGGTCTGCTCACGGGCGCCGTCATCGTCCAGCGCCCCGAGCTCTTCGGAGCCGTCGTCTGCCGCGTCCCGGTTGTCGACATGCTCCGGTACCATCTCTTCACCGTCGGTCGTTTCTGGATCTCCGAGTACGGATCATCCGACGACCCGAGCCAGTTCCGGTATCTGCATGAATACTCCCCGCTTCACCGGGTGCGCGACGGCGTCGCCTACCCTCCCATCCTGATTACGACCGCCGACACCGACGACCGCGTCGCTCCCGGGATGGCGAAAAAGTTTGCCGCCAGACTGCAGGAGGCGCAGGGCGCCGACGCCCCGATCCTGATCCGGGTCGAGACCCGAGCCGGCCATGGCGCGGGCAAGCCTGTCTCGAAGATGATTGAGGAGGACGCCGACATTTTCGCGTTCCTGTTCAAGTGCCTGCAGCTCCCCGAAGACGGGGACCGGCCGCCGGTGCTGGACCGAACGGTCTAGTCGACGTGATGGATCAGCGCTGGATCCGGGCGGAGCCACCCCTGGCAAACGCCCGGACCTGCTCCAGCGTGGCCATTGTCGTATCCCCGGGAAACGTAGCGACGAGGGCGCCGTGCGCCCAGCCGAGCCTCACCGAATCCTGCGGTGTCTCGCCGGTCAGCAGGCCGTAAATGAGTCCCGACGCGAACCCGTCGCCCCCGCCGACCCGATCGTACACATCCACCTCGCAGGTCGGCGCCACGCAGGTCTCGCCGTTCATCCAGGCGACCGCGCCCCAGCTGTGACGATTGGTCGAGTGCACTTCTCGCAACGTCGTGGCGACCACCTGCATCTGCGGATACCGCTTCACGACGCGCTCGATCATTCCAACGAACGTGCTCGGGTCGAGCGACGATGTGGACGCCACCTCCGGGCCCTGAATGCCGAGCC
>JALZOC010000353.1:0-1499 GCA_030857365.1 Acidobacteriota bacterium | reverse complement strand
CGACGATCCGGCCCAAAACGGCGACCGCGCGCTTCGGCCCCCCCGACGCGCTCCACAGCTTTTCCCGGTAGTTCAGGTCGAAGGAGACGATGGCGCCGTGCTTCCTCGCCGCCTGCATCCCTTCGATGATCAGTTCGGCCGCGGTTTCGGACAACGACGCGAAGATTCCGCCGCTGTGGAACCACCTCACACCGCTCCCGAATATGGCGTTCCAGTCGAAGTCGCCGGGCTTGAGCAGCGCCGCGGCCTCGTTGCTGCGATTGTAGAAAACAATCGGCGCCCGGACGCCGTGCCCGCGGTCGCTGTACACCGTCGCCATGTTCGGCCCCCACGCGCCGTCGTGGGCGAACATCTTGTAAAACGAAGTGACGCCCATCGCCCGGACGCGCGTCGCAATCAGATCGCCGATCGGGTACGCGACCATCGCGCTGGCGATTCCGGTCCGCATCCCGAAGCAGTCGGACAGGTTGGCCGCCGTGTTGAACTCGCCGCCGCTCACGTGGATGGCGCACGAGGTCGCCTTCCGGAAGGGCACCGGACCGGGGTCGAGACGATGAATGAGCGCGCCAAGGGACAGGAAGTCCAGAGCGCCGGTCGCAGGCACAGCGAGCGCAGTGTTCATGGGTAGAAACGCTATGCGGCAGGCGCCGCGGTGTCAAGGAGGCAGCTCTCGAATGTCAGCGTCCAGCTGTCACCGAAAGATCCCCTTCAGCTCCCGGCCGATGTTCGACAGCAACCCTTCGAACGCCCGCTTGACGCGCTGCTTCACCGTTCCCTTGTGCACCGTGCACAGCCGCGACGGCACGTCGTCTCTCTCCTTGAAGTGCTCGGTGTACACAGGGCATCCCTCGACCGGCCGCACGTAGGAGACGCTGCAGAGCTGCTCGTCCTGGAGCCCCGGAGGAGCATTGAAAGGCTGCGGAACGCGCCGGCGCGCCGCACGGCGCATGAAGTCGCTCCACAGCGGCAGCGCGTAACGTGCCCCGTACGCGCCAGGAGCGATGGTCCGCGGCTGATCGAAGCCCACCCAGACGGCCACGACGACCGACGACGAGAAGCCGACGAACCAGGCGTCCTTGAAGTCGTCCGTCGTCCCGGTTTTTCCCCCGGCCGGAAAACGGATGCCCCACTGCCTGGCGGCCGACGCCGTGCCCCGGTTCATGACGTCCTCGAGCATCGAGACCATCTGGTACGCGGTCTCGGGCGAGAGCACCCGCTCGGTCTGCGGTCGATTCTCGTAAGCCGAGCCGCCATCCGCGTCGACAATGCTGGTGATCCCGCGCGGGCGGACCGCGAGCCCTCCGTTTGGAAACATCGCGAAGGCGGCGGTGAGGTCCAGCGGGGTGACCTCGCCGGTCCCGAGCGAGAGCGAAGGGACGTTTGGCAGATCCCGCAATCCGGCGGAGGATGCGAGGCGGAGGACCGGACGGGCCCCCACGCGCTGCTGCAGCGCCGTGGCGGCGCGGTTGTTCGACTCGATGAGCGCCGCGCGCAGCGTC
>JALZOC010000352.1 GCA_030857365.1 Acidobacteriota bacterium | reverse complement strand
GGTGAGGATCCCGCTCGCCGCGATGCTGCGGTGAGGAGGACCCGATGCCGCCACCCGATCCCACGACCCACGCCGATACCGTAGCCTTGTTTCGCTATGGGCTGATCGCCAATCTGCTCCATCTGCCGGCCGGCGACCGCTCGCTCCACACGCGCTTGCGCGAGACGGCCGCGCGCGAGTACGACATCCCCGGCACGACGCGCCGCCGCGTCGCCGCCGAGACGCTGCGCGATTGGCTCTACGCCTATCGTCGCGCCGGCTTCGAGGGCCTCAAGCCGCGCCCGCGCGCCGATCAGGGGTACGCCCGCGCGCTCCCGCAAGCCGTCGCTGACGAGCTCTGCGCGCTGAAAGAGGCGCATCCGACCTACAGCGTCGCCATGATCATCACGACCGCCCGCGCGCAGCCGCGCGTGCCGGCGGAGCTCCCGCTCGCGCCGGCGACGGTCCATCGCCTCCTCAGTCGCCACGGTTTGATGGCGCGTCCGACCGACGCGCCGACCAGCAAGGACCGCCGCCGCTTCAGCTATGACGCCGCCAACGAGCGGTGGATGAGCGATGTCATGCACGGCCCGACGGTGCTCGACCCTGAGGATCGCCGGCGCCACAAGACGTACCTGATCGCGCTGCTCGACGATGCCACCCGGATGATTCCGTACGCGGCCTTCACGCGCAGCGAAACCGTCACGGCCTTCTTGCCGGTCTTCGAACGCGCGCTGCTGCGCCGCGGGGTCCCGAAGCGCCTGTACGTCGACAATGGCTCGGCCTATCGGGCCCGGCACCTCGCGCTCGTCTGCGCCAAGCTCGGCGTGACCCTCATCCACGCCCGACCGTTTTCGCCACAAGGCAAGGGTAAG
Source organism: Acidobacteriota bacterium (assembly GCA_030857365.1). Lineage (GTDB taxonomy): Bacteria > Acidobacteriota > Vicinamibacteria > Vicinamibacterales > 2-12-FULL-66-21 > JALZOC01. Next base: position 3,434 of record JALZOC010000352.1, on the reverse strand, counting down.
CTCGAGCGCTGGTTTCGGACGGTCCGCCTCCAGCTCCTGCCCACGCTGCTCGAGGCCGATACGCAGTCGCTCGACGCGCTCAATCAGCGTCTCTGGACCTGGATCGAGGACGAGTATCTCGATACACCGCACCGGGGATTGCAGGACGCCACGCCCCGGGAGCAGTGGGCCCGCGCGGCCCATCACGTCACCCTCCCGACGCAGGACCTCACGGCGCTCTTTCTCTTCGAGGAGAAGCGCAAGGTCCAGCAGGACCGGACCGTCAGTCTCCACAGCGTCGTCTTCGAAGTCGACGCCGCGCTCGTCGGCCAGACCGTCACGCTCCGCTACGACCCCGCGCGACTGACGCGCGGCGTCACCGTCGTCGTCCAGGGCCGTGCCGTCGGCACCGCGACGCGCGTGGATGCCTACGCCAATTGCTTCGTGCGCCGCGACCACGGCACGAAGCTCCTCACCCCCAGCACCGCCAGCGTCCCCCCGCCCGGGCTCCCGCTGCGCAAACTCGACGAGGATTTTTAACCATGTATCGAGAAACACTTCGCCCTGACGCGGCACCCCTTCGGCCAGGAGATCGCCCCCGACGACCTCTTTCCCTCCGCCAGCAGCCGCGAGCTCGACGTCCGCCTCGCGCACCTGCTCGACCTGCGCGGCATCGGCCTGGTCACCGGCGACAGTGGCAGCGGCAAGACCTGCGCCGCGCGCCGCGTCCTGACCCAGCTCCACACCGGCCTCTATCGCGTCCTCTACGTCTCGCTCTCCACCGGCAACGTGATGGACCTCTTCAAAACCATCTCCTGGGAGATGGGCCTCAGCGTCGAACGCTCCCGCGCCGCGCTCTACCGGCAGATCAAAAGCGAGGTCTCCCGGCTTTGCGCCGACGCGCGCACCCGCCCGATCCTCGTCGTCGACGAAGCGCACCATCTGCGCCCCGATGTCCTGGAGGATCTCCGCCTGCTCACCAACTATCAGATGGATGCCGAGCCGCGCCTGTGTCTGCTCTTGCTCGGCCAGACCGAATTGCGTCGGCGCCTCACGATGACCGTGCACGAGGCGCTCGCGCAACGCATCGTCGTCCGGTATCACATGGCCGCGCTCACCCGCGACGAGCTCACCGGCTACCTCGCGCATCGCCTCCGCCTCGCCAGCGCCGAGGTCCCGCTCTTCGACCCGTCGGCCGAAGAAGCGATCTACCAGGCGACCGGCGGGCTCCCCCGGAAGATCAAGCTGCTCGCGCATCACACGCTGTTCGCGGCGGCCCTCACGCGCGCCAAGCTCGCCACCGCCGATCACGTCCAGGCCGCGCTCCCCGAAGTCGCCTGACCCAGCGCCCACCGACCCCGGGCCGGCCGATGGCGGCCGGCCCGTCCGCTCACGTCTCCACGCCGACGGTCCCCGCGCTCGCCTCAGCACGGAGCACGGAGCAATCAGAGAATCGCCCACCCGCGCGTCTCGACACAGCGTGAGAAACCGTCAGTGGATTAACGTGAGAGCCAACACCCTGTCTCACGACCGAGTCCTGGGTCTCGTTCGGCTCCCGCTCGAGAGCGTTACGGTGACGCATTCGCTCAACGCCGACGATGAGGCAGAACGCCGCCTCATCACGACGATCATCAACGTCGCCGCTCGCCATCGAATTATCGCCCTCCATGCTCCCTCTCTCATGTCAGCCAAGTTGCGGGTCTCGATCATTCTCCGCGCCAGCTCTGCAGCGACCCGAGTCAATCGCTGCTATAGTGGCGCCTCAACTGTCGTCCATATTTCTGTGGTGGCGGAAGCTTCATGAAGCCCGTTCCTTCTTTGACGGCGCAGGCTCTATGCAATGTTTTGGCGGTTGACGACTCTGGCTTTTCGTACCGCCAGGGCAGGTGGCCGTGTATATGTGCAGTTCATGCACACAACGAGGGGGATGTGATGCTGGAGAATATCGCCGATCAGCCAGATGGGGAAGCCGTCAACGAGGCCATGGTGCAAGCGATGGCTCGTCGGCGACAGCAGCTGCCGGAAAAGAGACGCGTCGTAGCGGCTCCGCGCGTCGAGCGGCGACAAGTCTGCGGCTACTGTTTTCAGCACGGCGACCACCGCACGCCGGCCCAGTGCCTTCGCGCGCTCGAACGCTAGCGTTTATGGATCCTTCCAGGTCATCCTCTTTCCCGACCGTGACTCCGGAGTCATCAACGCAAAACACCGAACCCGCGTCGGCGCTCGCGGTCTGGACAGACACAACGGGCTACATTCTCGACGCCACAACTGGTGCGGCGCAACTACTCGGCGTCGGCCGACGCGGTCTCGTACATCGGTTGATGCAGCTGTATGTGACGGCGGATCGCGCGCATGTCCTTCGAGCTCTCGAACGCGCGGGCCGTGGGCACGAGGAAACACTGGACGTGCAGCTCCAACCAAGGGAGCGGCGCAAGGTCCTCGTGCGGATACACCTGCAGTTCGATAGGCAGGTGTTTCTGGGGCCGGTGATCCGATGGGTGATCCACCCGACAACACCAGAGTCTGGCCCCCAGCAGATTGATTTGTAAGCGCATCCGGCGAGCGGTGGCAATGCCACTCACGCCACGCACCGACCGCGATTAAGGGTGGCAATCCATCCAGATGATTGCCAAACGGCCGATCTTGTGTCACTGTCCCGCTCCCATTGATTTAGTTTCCCGGTACGGAGCCTGCGCGCAGCGTCGAACGGTGCCCCGAATGTTCGGCCACCGCGGCAGCCATCGCGGCCTTCACCGAGCATTTCGTCTCCCTGCGCTGTACGCAGTGCGGGGAAGTGTGGATGGCGCGAGAGCGCCGGCAGCGGGTCCGGCCCACCGAGCCCCCCTCGCAAACCCCCACGGCCTTGCATCCCTCGCGGTGATGCACCGTGTCAGAGGCAGCCTACCCCGCAGGTCGCGCGCCAGCAGTGCCCGAAGTGGGACGCAGAGGTTGCGAAGGCGGCCACGCTGACGGAGCGTTTCGTCTACCTCCGTTGCCAGGACTGCGGCGAGGTGTGGGCCATTCTTGAGCGACGGGAGTTCCCCCGTCCGAGGTCCTGCTCGACGAGCTGGTCGCCGAGGGCGTGCTGCGCCGCACCGACGCTGGAACCTACGCTCGGGCCTTTTGGACGGCCTCGGCGTGCCGGTTCGAAGAGCTGAGAGGGCAGCGGCAGTTCCCCACGGTCTGGTCAGCCGAAGCGGCGACCAGGGATACACAGGCTCCTAATGACGCAGAATCCCCCGCCGGTGGTCTTGTTGATCGATGATCACGATGACACCCGTGACATGTACGCGGTCGCGCTGCGGCAGCGGGGGTTCGACGTGTATGACGCAGCGGACGGCCCCGCCGCATTACTGCAGGCGTCGGAGCATCCCCCATCCATCATCGTCACGGACTTGCGGCTGCGGGGCGAGGTCTCAGGACTGGATCTCTGCGGTTACTTCGATGCACAGGGC
>JALZOC010000351.1 GCA_030857365.1 Acidobacteriota bacterium | reverse complement strand
TACGTCATCGTCAAGCACGCGTTCACGGAGATGGACCCGCAGGCGTTCAACGCGCTGCGGATGATCGTCGCCTCGGCCACGTTCGCTGTCGTGATGGCGTGGGTGCGCTGGCGCGCCGCGTCGAGGCGTGAGCGGCCGGTCGGCGGAGGCCAGGCGAGTGCGGGGACGCAATCGATTCGCAGCATCTTTCACACGGCGGAGCGGATTACGGGGCGCGACTGGATGGGCCTTTTCGGGCTCGGCGTTATCGGCCAGTGCCTGTACCAGTACTTCTTTATCGCCGGATTGTCACAGACGAGCGTCGCGAACAGCGCGCTGCTCGTGGCAGTCACGCCGGTGCTCATCGCACTCACGACGGCGATGTCCGGGGAGGCGCCGGTGGGCTGGACCCACTGGGCGGGGGCCGCGCTGTCGGTCGCGGGCGTTTACATCGTGGTCGGCCTCGGTGCCAGCGTGGGCGGCAGTTCCTTGCGCGGCGATCTCACCATGCTCGCGGCCGTCGTGTGCTGGACCATTTACACGCTCGGCGCCCGCCCTCTGATGCGACGTCATTCGCCGGTAGGCGTGACCGGTCTCTCGATGATCATCGGGTGCGTGCTGTACGTGTCGGCCGTCTGGCCGCAGCTTCGTTCGGTGGACGTCGCGCGGATCAGCGGAATCACGTGGGTCATGATCGTGTATTCCGCGCTCTTCGCCCTCTGCATCGCCTACACGATCTGGTATGCGGCCGTGCGCGAGATTGGCAGTGCACGCACGTCCATCTACTCGAACCTGGTGCCCGTCGTCGCGATGCTCGCGGCAGTAATCTTCCTGGGGGAATCGCTTGGACGTCGCAAGCTTCTCGGCGCCGCCGCCGTGCTCGCCGGCGTCGCGCTGACGCGTGTGCGGCCGGAGAAGATCACCGCGCCGGCGGAGTGATATCGGTTCCGGGTTCCAGGTTCCGGGTTCGGGGTTCAGATTCCGGGTTCCGGGTTCCAGGTTCCGGGTTCGGGGTTCAGATTCCGGGTTCCAGGTTCCAGGTTCCAGGTTCCGGGTTCCGGGTTCCGGGTTCGAGGTCGAGGTTCGCGGTTCTGCCCGAACCCCGAACTCGGAACCCCGAACCAGTCTAGAATTACTTCTGCCCCCTTGAGACACCATCACTACTCGCAGCACGCCGTTGCGCTTCGCGCCGAGCTGGGGGCCGCGCTCTTACGCGAGCAGATCCGTGAGCTTCACCACCTCGCTCTCTCTCCGGGTTAAGGTTGTGCTGGCAGCGATCCTGCACGCGTCACGCCGGCGATGCTGACGAAGATACTGTCCGACCCGCAGGATGAGCTGGTCCGGGAGGAGCGCCAGGTGCTTGCACGGCTGCGCACGGCGCTCGTGCGCTTCGATGCGGCCCTCGATCAGCAGCTCGCGCTCGAACGCTCGATCGAGCAGCTCGACGAGTTGTTCCTTCTCGTCATCGTCGGGGAGTTCAACGCGGGGAAGAGCGCCTTCATCAATGCGATCGTCGGGAGCCGCGTGGCCCTCGAAGGGGTGACGCCGACGACCGCCCAGATCAACGTGCTGCAGTATGGCGACACCGTGCAGCACGAGGTCCGCGGCCCTGCGCTGCACGTCATCATGGCCCCCGCGCCCCTGCTCCGCGAGATTCACATCGTCGATACGCCCGGCACCAACGCGATCATGCGGGAGCACGAGGCGATCACGGCGGAGTTCGTGCCGCGGTCGGATCTCGTGCTGTTCGTCACGTCCGCCGATCGCCCCTTCACGGAGACGGAACGTGCGTTTCTGGAGCAGGTGCGCGGCTGGGGCAAGAAAGTCGTCATCGTCATCAACAAGGTCGACATTCTCGAGGGTCAGGCGCAGGTGGACGAGATCACGGCCTTCGTCGCTGACAACGCGCGGGCGCTGCTCGGATTTCAGCCGGACATCTTTCCGGTGAGCGCCAGGCTCGCCCTGCGCGCGAAGCAGGGGGATCCCGCCGCCTGGGAGGCCAGCCGCTTCGAGGCGCTCGAACGCTACATCCGGGAGACGCTCGACTCGCCGGGACGGGTGCAGTTGAAGCTCCTGAATCCGCTCGGCGTCGGGGCCGCCGTGACCGCGCGGCTCTCAAAGGCGATCGAGGATCGCGCGGCGCTGCTCAAGGAGGATTTCTCCACGCTCGACGAGGTCGACGGCCAGCTCGCGGTGTATCAGCAGGATCTCCTCCGCGATTTCGGGTTCCGGATCGCCGACATCGACAAGATCCTGCTCGAGATGGAGAAGCGGGGGCAGGAGTATTTCGACGACACCATGCGCGTTGGACGAGTAATGGATCTGCTGAACCGCAGCCGGATGCAGCAGGGATTCGAGCAGCAGGTCGTCGCGGACGCGCCGCAGCAGATCGAACGCAAGGTCGGGGAGCTCGTCGACTGGCTGGTGGACGCTGACTTGCGGCAGTGGCAGAACGTGACTCGGCACCTCGCCCAGCGACGCCGACAGTACGAGGACCGCATCGTCGGCGACGTCGATGCGGGGCGGTTCCACTACGACCGGACGCGGCTCATCGACGCGGTCACCCGTGAGTCCCAGCGCGCCATCGACTCGTACGATCGCCGCAGGGAAGCGGCCGAACTGGCGGACGGCGCGCGCAACGCCGTGGCCGCGGCCGCGGCGGTCAGTGCGGGCGCGGTGGGGCTGGGGGCCATCGTGATGATAGCGGCCACCACGGCGGCTGCGGACGTGACCGGGGTGATCATGGCCTCCCTGATGGCTGCGCTCGGGTTCTTCATCCTCCCGGCCAAGCGTGAAAAGGGCAAGCAGGAGATGCGGCAGAAGATCGCCGCCGTGCGCCAGCGCCTGTCCGACGCGCTGCACCAGCAGTTCTCGCGCGAGATCGCCAAGAGCGGCGAGCGAATACAGGAGAGCATCGCCCCGTACAGCCGCTTCGTGCGATCCGAGGGAGACAAACTGCGAACCACGGAGCACGAGCTGCGGGAGATCGCCGCATCGATCGCGTCGCTGCGGGCCAGGATAGAGCGGCCTGCTGCGTAGAATCGCACGCGCGCCGCTCGCCGCGGAAGACGTTCGTGTGTCTCGGCATATGATCGAATCATGAAGCGTGCCGGGCGCGAGCTGCTGAATGCGTCACTGATCGTCCTCGGTGTGTTCTCCGCGACGGTGGGACTCGAGGGCTTTCTTCTCACCAGCAACTTCATCGACGGCGGCGTCACCGGCATCTCCATGCTGCTCTCGAAGGTGACCCGGATGCCGCTCTCGATCTGGCTGCCTCTCGTCAACCTGCCGTTCATCGCCGTCGGGTACCGGCACATCGGCCGTGCGTTCGCGGTCCGGAGCGCCCTCGCGATCGCCGCCCTGTCCCTGGCGCTCGCCTTCATCCACCTCCCGAACGTCACGCCAGATCTGCTGCTGACCGCCGTGTTCGGCGGGATTTTCCTGGGCGCTGGCATCGGGCTGGCCGTTCGCGGCGGAGCGGTGCTCGACGGGACGGAGATCGCCGCGCTGCTCATCAGCCAGCGAAGCCACCTGCTCAAGGTCGGCGATGTCATCCTGATCTTCAACGTCGTGCTCTTCGTCGTCGCCATGTCCGTTCTGGGCATCGAGGAGGCGTTGTATTCGATCCTGACCTACGTCGCGGCCGCGCGGACGCTCGACTTCGTCATCCACGGCATCGAGGAGTACACCGCGATCACCATCGTGTCGCGCTTCAACGGCGACATCGCGGCCCGGATCATGACCCACCTGGGACGAGGCGTGACGGTGTACAAGGGACGGGGTGGCCTGAGCGACGAAGAGCAGGACATCCTGTACTGCGTCGTCACACGGCTGGAGATCGGGAAGGTGAAGGCCATCGTGCGGCAGTTCGATCCGAAGGCCTTCGTCACGTCGCATCCGCTCGCGGATGTGGATGGAGGGGTGGTCAAGCGGGTGTCGCTGCGCTGAGCGAGCAGGACTCTGCGGTTCACGCCGGCGGCGTGGAGCTAGAATGCACCAGTGAGCGATCCGCAGCAGGTCTACCGCGCCCTCGACGCGCTGGGCGTCCGCTACGAGGTATACGAGCATCCGGCGGTTTTCACGGCCGACGACGCGGCGGCGCACTGGACCCCAATCCCCGCGACCCCCGTCAAGAATCTGTTTTTGCGGAACAAGAAGGGCAATCGACACTATCTCGTGATTCTCGGGATCGACAAGCAGGCGGATCTCGCCCACCTTGTGAAGGTGATCGGCGATGATCGGCTGAGCTTCGGCTCCGCCGATCGACTGATGGCGCAGCTGGGCGTCACGCCCGGATCGGTATCCCCGTTCGGGCTCCTGCA
>JALZOC010000350.1 GCA_030857365.1 Acidobacteriota bacterium | reverse complement strand
CCGTCACCTTCACGTGGCTCATGGGGCTCATGGGCTACGTTCGGTCCGGCCTTCGCCAGCACTGGCACGTCTACGGCGTCATCCGCGACCAGTCGGTCGACGCGTTCACGCCCACCCTTGGCTTCGTGACGAAGGTCGTCTCGGTGACCGTGCTCCTCTTCTTAGTCCTGATTGGTGTCGTGTTCTGGATCGCGAGCCTGCACGACCGGCCCGATTTCGAAGGGCGTACTAAGGCGTGATCACCGTCCCGCACGTCGTCCGGATCGGCGTCCTCGTCGTCGCGACGACCGCGTTCTATGGCTATGTCGGCCAGATGGTGCCTCAGAAGGAAGTGCAGCCTCCCAAGGAGACCACCATGGGCAGCGACATGACCACCGCCGACATGGTCAAGGTCGGTCGCGAGATCATGGAGGGCAAGGGACTCTGCGTGACCTGCCACACGATCGGCAAGACCGGGGCGCTCCGGTTCCCCGATCTCGGAGGCATCGGCGCCCAGGCGAAGAACCGGGTCCCGGGTCTGAGCGATATCGAGTACCTGGCGCAATCGATGTACGACCCCATGGCCTTCGTCGTGCCGGGATTCCCGCCGGCGATGCCCCCCGTCAACGGGCCACCGATCGGCCTCACCGACCAGGAGATCCTCTCCGTGATCGCGGCCCTCCAGGCGCTTGGCGGCACGCCGACGGTCACGATGAAGACGACGCACCGCTATTACAGCGGCGCGGCCGCTCCGGCCCCGGCCGCTTCGCCGGGCGAGGCGCGGCCGCTCGATGGAACGGTCCGACCATGAAGATCCCCGTCATCCTCGCCCTGGCGGTCGCGTTCGGGCTCCTTCGCCTTCGTCGGGCCAGCCTTTTGGTGTGGGCCGGCGCCTGGTGGGCGGGAATCTACCTCCTCCTCCGATTCGGATTCACGGCCCCGATTCCGGCCTCCGTCATCTCGCTCTACATGGGCATCGTCACGATCGCCATCCTGGCGTACGTATCCTCCAGCGAGGAGCGCCGCGAAGAGGTCTCCGGCCCGCTCCTCAGGTTCATGACGGACAAGCGGTACACCGTGCTCCTCGGCGCGACAGTCGTCGCGATCCCGGCGCTCGCGGCCGCGAACGTCTACGTCCGCATGAACGTTCCCCTCGAGCCTCCGTTCTTCCCGAGAACGGTCCATCCTGGATCGCCGTCCGAGATCACGGTCCACGACAAGCGGATCGATCTCGACGCCGGAGAGAACCCCTTCGCGCCCCTCAAGGCGTCGAATCCGGAAGAGTTCCGCAAACATGTGGACAACGGGCGACGGATCTACTATCAAAACTGCGTTTTCTGCCATGGCGACACCCTGGCCGGGAACGGCATGTTCGTGCACGGGCTCGACCCGATCCCGACCAACTTCACCGACCAGGGGGCGATCGCGATGCTGCGCGATACGTTTCTTTTCTGGCGGATCTCCAAGGGAGGCCCGGGACTTCCCGAGGAAGGGGGTCCCTGGGACACGGCGATGCCGGCCTGGGAGAAGTTCCTGAAGGAAGACGAGATCTGGGACGTGATCCTCTTTCTCTACGATTTCACGGACCAGAAACCCCGCGCCAAAGAGGAGGTCCACTAGCATGACCTCTCGCGTAATTCGTGCCGGCTCGTCTCTCGCGGCCGCGTGTCTCGCTCTCCTGATCGCCTCATGGCATGCCGCGCCGACCGGGTCGATGCGGGCGGCGGCTCAGGACCTCGGAAGCGAGGCGCAGCGGGAGTCGGGCAAGCAGCTCTACACCAAGTTCTGTGCGCAGTGCCACAACGAGAACGGGGATGGAGAAGGTTACGCCGCTTCGCATCTGCGCCCCAGGCCCCGCAACTTCACAACGGGCAAGTTCAAGGTTCGTACGACGCCCAACGGAGCGCTCCCGACGCACCAGGACCTCGTCGACATCATCAGGAGAGGCATGCCCGACACCTCGATGCCTGCCTGGCCCGACCTCTCAGACCAGGAAGTGTCCGATCTCGCGCACTACGTGAAGACCTTTTCTCCCGATTTCTCGAACCCCGAGAATGCCAGCCAGCCGGTTCCGCTCCCGGGCGCGTCGAAGGCCACGAACGAATCACGCGAGCTCGGCAGGAAGCTCTACGAAGAGACCGGCTGCGTGAAGTGCCACGGCACGCTCGGGCGGGGCGACGGACCTTCGGCTCCAACGCTGAAGGACGACTGGGGCCATCCGATCCGCGCGGCGAACCTTGCGCAGAGCTGGACCTTCCGGGGAGGGTCGTCGCGCGAGGACATCTTCAGGACGATGAGCACGGGATTCAACGGCACGCCCATGCCGTCGTTCCTCGACGCCCTGACGCCCGAGCAACGATGGGCCATCACGGACTTCATCACCGGGCTTTCCGGGACCAAGGGGCCTGGCTACTCGAACCTCGTCGTCGCCAGGCACGTCGCGGAGCCGATCGATCTCGCCAAGGGGGCCGCGAGCTTCGGCTCCGCTCCCGTGGCCCGCTTTCCGATCATCGGGCAGATCATGGAACCCGGACGCTCGTTCCATCCTCCCGCGACCTCTGTCACCGTTCAGGCGATCTACGACGCCGAGTCAATCGGCCTTCTCGTTCGATGGCATGACATGAGCGCGCAGAAGACGGGGAAGAACGGGCCGGCGCTTCCCGTGCCGCCGGAGGAGGAGGAGGAGCCGGCGGCTGACGCACCCACGGGCGAGAGCGGTGGGGCGAGCGGGAGCGGATTTGGTGACGCGGAGGTCGCGCAGACCCCGGCCGGCGATCCCTTTGCCGAGGCGGAAGCGGCGCCAGCGGACCAGCCATCCGAGTTCTCCGACGCGGTCTCGATCCAGATTCCGTCGCAGATGCCGACCGACGCCCGCAAGCCCTACTTCATCTTCGGCGACGCCCAGAACTCGGTGGATCTCTGGTTCTTCGATCTGGCCCGCCCCGATCCTCTTCAGTTCACCGGCAAGGGAAGCGGGGATGTCGCTCCGAACGACACGGGCGACCTCACTGGTGTTGCGAGCTACGATCAGGGAGAATGGTCGGTCATCTTCAAGCGGCCCCGTCGCGCAGGCTCGGGTGCCGCGTTCTCGCCCGGAGAGTTCATGCCGGTCGCTTTCTCGGTGTGGGACGGGTTCTCGCGCGAGCGTGGGAACAGGCGAGGCCTCACGTCCTGGTACGCCCTCTACGTCGAGCCGGAAGTGGTCCCGTCGGCCGTCGGCCCGATGGTGAAGACCGCGCTGTTCATTCTCGCCATCGAGCTCGCCGTGATCGGCTGGGTGCGGTGGCGCTACCGCTCTCGCGCCCGCGGGGAGCTCGGCGGTGAGCCTGGGCAGCCGACGGCCACCAGCGCGTGAGAGTCGTGCACCAATCTCGCCGCGAGCGAGTGTAGCGGGCGGGTTCGGGGGCGGACGGGGCGATGCCCCCCGGCCCAGGAGAATCATCAAATGTACAAGAGCATCTACGTTCCCGTCGATAACTCAGACCACTCCAACCGCGCCGTTGCCTGCGCCCTCGCGCTGGGCAAAGAGTTCTCGGCGAAACTGGTCGGCTGCCATGTCTACGCCGCCAAGCTGCACGACTATCGCTTCAGGCAGATGGAGTACACCCTGCCCGAGGAGTACATCGATGAGGTGGAGCTCGAGCGCCAGCGGAAAATTCACGACAGCCTGATCACGATGGGACTCAAGCTCATCTCCGACAGCTATCTCGATGGCATGTCGCGCCGCTGCAGAGAGTCGAGCCTCGAGTTCGAGCCGCGGATGATGGACGGGAAGCATCACGCCGAGATCCTCAAGGATCTCGACGGCTCGGAGCACGATCTGGTCGTGATCGGCGCCCTGGGGATCGGGCGCGCCCGGGACAGCGTGATCGGCTCCGTCTGCGAACGCGTCGCCCGCCAGTGTGACCGTGATGTCTGGGTGGTCAAGCACGTTCCCGAGGCAGGGGAGCCCGACCGGGACACGATCCTGGTAGGCATCGACGGAAGTCCCCAGTCGTTCGGCGCGTTCATGACCGCGATCGACCTGGCTCGGGCGTTCGGCAAGAAGGTCGAGACGATCGCCGTGTACGATCCCTACCTGCACTACTCCGTCTTCAACGGCATCGTCAACGTCCTCACCGAGCAGGCGGCGAAGGTCTTCCGCTTCGAGGAGCAGAATCAGCTCCACGAGGAGATCATCGACACGGGGCTCGCACAGATCTATCAATCTCATCTCGAGGTGGGCGAGCGGATGGCGAGCGAGATGGGCATCGCGATCAAGAAGACGCTCCTCGACGGCAAGCCCTTCCAGAAGATCATCGACCACGCGCGCAAGACGAATC
>JALZOC010000349.1 GCA_030857365.1 Acidobacteriota bacterium | reverse complement strand
GCCGCCAGCAGCAGCAGGATATCAGCCTGGAGGGGATCGGTGTCCTGGAACTCGTCCACGAAAATCCGCGTGAAGCGCTGCTGAAACCCCTCGCGCACACGGCGGTTGCTCCGCACCAGGTCGCGCGACACGACGAGCAGGTCGACGAAGTCGAGCGCCCCGCGCTTCGCCTTCATCTCCTCGTAGCGCTGCAGGGCGCCTCGCAGCTCCTGCTGCAGGAGCGCCGCCAGGTCGGCGTCTGCCGCCATGCGGAACTGATCGACGCGGGCGCGAAGTTCGGCAACCGCGGCAAGGACGCGGTCGCGCCGCACACCGTCTCGGTACGACGTGCCGCGCCCCTGCCTGAGGTTCGCGAGTATGCGGTCGCGCGAGAGGTCCACGAGTCCGGCTTCCCACCCGTCGTGGTCTCCGGCCCCGGCCTCGCCAAACGCCTGCAGCGCGATTTCTTCACTCAGCCGCCGGACGGGCTCGGTGCCCGCGAACAGAGGATCGCTCTTCGACGCCGGATCGCGTGTGAGCTCCGCCACTTCGTGCAGCAGCGCCACCGCGCTCTCGATCTCCACGGCGCGGTCGAACGCGTTGCGGGTCCAGGCCCCGGTGAAGTTGCGCCACTGCGCGAGATCCCACGCGGCTTTCCTCAGGCGGTCCACCGGCCCGTCCATGCCGCCGAAGGCCGACCGCCGCAGCGCGCGACGCACGCCGTCGGGAGGATCGACCAGCACCTCCTGGAGCCAGCGGCCGAATGCCTCGTCGAACAACCTCCCGGACGCAGGCTCGGTCAAGACCTCGAAGAGCGGATCGACGCCCGCTTCGACAGGACGCTCCCGCAGGAGATCGGCGCAGAACGCGTGAATGGTCCCGACATGCGCCTCTTCGAGCTGCGTCAGCGCGCGATCGAGCCGCGTTCGCTCCTCTGACGCCGGCGCTGCGGCCGCACGTGCGCTGTCGAGCCGTTCGCGCAGCCGGAGCTTCAGCTCCCCCGCGGCCTTCTCGGTGAACGTGACGGCCACGATCGCGCCGACATCCGCCTTGCCTTCGGCAATGATGCGGACGATGCGGCCGACGAGCGCGGTGGTCTTTCCCGTGCCGGCCGCCGCCTCGACGATGAAGGTCGTGTCCAGGGCGGTCTCGATGAGTGCCCGCGCTTCCGGATCGGTGAGTATCCGTTCGTCGCTCATGGCATGGCTCGCAGGGCCGCGAGGTCGGCGAGGAGGGCCGCCGACTTCCGCGCCACATGGCGCGGCTCGTCCGGCCCGCAGATCGATCGAAAGTCGCACCACGAACAGGCGCGGTCGGCGGGTGCGGGTGGCAGGAAGCCCAGCTCGATGGCGCGGTCGATGATGTCGAGCGCCTCGAGGGCGGCGCGGCGATTCGCTTCGGACAGAGGGACGGGGTGCTCGGCGAAGCCCCCCGCGGCGGTTGCGTAGAAGAGCCGCCCTTCGCGAACGGGACGTCCCAGGATCTTCTCGATCGCAAGGCCGTAAATGACCGGCTGCAGGGCAGCGCCGCCACCGATAACGGTCCTGGGCGCCGTGCGGTTGCGTCCGGTCTTGTGATCGGTGATCCGCAGCTCCGGCGACCCGGGCCTCGTTTCGATGACGTCCACCGACCCGCGCAGGATGAAGCGATCGGCAATCCGCACGGGCTCCCGCTGGCTGCGTTCGTCGCGTCCGTCGTCGGCAAGCCCGAAGCTGTACTCGAAGTACTCCGGCGTCCACGGCGCCGATTCCGGCAGCTTGCGAATCCACACGCGCAGGTCGCGCCCAATCGCCGCGATCTCGTCGTCCCACACCCGCTCGATCGCCGGCGCAAGCTGTTCCTTGTACGCCGCCGCCGTCGACTCGAGCGCGCCGGCGAGCACCTGCAGCGCGTGCGGCACGCCGTCGCGCGTCACCGGCAGGCGTGAATCCGCCCGCAGGGCGCGGAGCACGCAGGCCTGCACCTCGTGGAACAGGGAGCCCCGCATGAGCGGATCGAGCCGCTGCAGCGGCTCCGGCGGATCGTTCGGCGCGAACCGGTAGATGGCCGAGAGCACGAACTGATACGGACAGGTCGTGAATTTCTGCAGCGCCGACACCGAGTACGGCCGCGCGCCCAGGCGCTGCGTGTCGAGCATCGGCTTGATCTTCGGCGTGACGCGCACGAGGCCGTCCTCCTGCCGCCACTGCGCCTTTGCGCGCACCCATCGGCGCGTCACCGATCGGCGGAGCGCCGGGTTGAGGCCGAGCAGATAGTGCGCGTGGCCCCGGACGGTGGGACGATCGGCCGTGTCGATGAGCCGGCGGAGCGTCGCGAGGTCGTGCTCGACCTCGTCGATCGCCTCTCCGGGACGTGCGGGCGCGGGCCAGTCGAGCTTTGCGCCACCCGCCACCGCCGCGGCGCGCTGCAGCGCTTCGTGATGCGGAATCCGGCCGACGATGGCGCGCATGACGTCGAGCACGTAGAAGGACGGTACCCGCGGGCGCGCTCCGGCGACGTCGAGCCGGGGATAGGACAGCCAGAGGCGGTCGGTCGCGGCGCCGATCGTCAGGCGGAGCATCAGCCGTTCCGCCTTCGCGCGATCCTCCTGGAGGGCAAGGCGCCCGCCGAGCGGTTCGCGCATCTCCTTGTCCAGGAGCAGCGGATCCTCGCGCAGCTTCTGCGGGAACAGGCGTTCGGCGAGACCCGGCACGAAGACGACCTTGAAGGTGCGGCCGCGCGCCTGCTGCGGACTGCCCACGAACACGCGCCCGTATCGATCGGATGGTGGCTGCTCGTCGAACGAGCGGAGACGGCCGGCCAGCACATCCCTCGCCTGTTCGAGCGCGACAGGCCCGATGGCGCTCATCGCTCGAAGCTCGCCCAGGACGCGCAGCACGCGCCCGGGCCTGCGCAATACTCGCGGCGCCAGCTCGCCGAATCGCTCGAGCCACTCGCCCCACGTGGCTTCCGCCGGCCAGGATGCGAGGGTTTCGACAATCGGCATCGCGAACCGCGAAAGGTGCGCCAGATTCCGGCGATCGCGCTCCAGGGCCGCGAGCTTTGGCGATTCGGGGTCTTCCCGGAGCTGCTCCTCCTTGATGCGCTTGTCGAACGCCTCGCGCAGCCCCCGCAGGCGCCGGCGCCAGCGCTCCGGATCCCCTCCCACGACGGATGCTTCGACAATGAGGCGTTCCCACTTCAAGGGCGCGCGGAGGCTCCCGTCGACGATCGGCGACTCGTCCTCGACGAACTCGTCCGGCGAATCAGCGGTGTCCGCGGGTTCGGGGGCGACATCGGCGCCGGCAAAGCCGGCAATCACGTCGTCGGCGGGTGGGGGAACATCTGGTCGGTCGGGCGACCCGGGAACGGGCACCTGGGCGAGCGACAGATACTCGGCGAAGCGAACGGCCGACAGCCGCTCCACCGCGCAGCCGAGGAGCGCGAGGAAGGCGCGTCCCGACGGATGCGGACGCTTCGTGCCGCGATCGAACCAGGCGCTGATGCCCGCCCGTTCGAACGCATTCTCCACGAGCCCGAGATATTCGCGTGGTGAACGCAGGAACACCGCGATCTCGTCAAACCGCACGCCGGCCCGCACCTCCCCGAGGATGCGCCGCGCGATCTCCACGCATTCACGCGCTTCGCCGGGGGCCGAGAACAGCGTGACCGTGCCATCGGGCATGCGCTCGGGCGGCTGGCGCGTGGAGAAGAGCGACCGCTGAAGAGCCACGATGTCCGAGTCGCCCGAGGGCGCGAGTGTTCGTCTCGCACCAAGCGTGTCGAGATAGCCGAGCGTCGCAAGGTCGCCGAACGGAACGGTGACCAGGGCTTCCGGCGCCGCGACGATCAGCTGCCGCGCGAGCGCGAATTCAACAGCCGATTCAAGCGGAACGTCGAGCAGGAGGAGCGGCAGGCGGGAGACGGATCCGGCACCTTCGAGGGCGGCGGTAAACAGCGCCGCACGGCCCGTCGCCGACGCGGCGGCAAACTGCTCCTCGAACCCCTGCATGAGCCGGGCAAGGTCGTCCCCGCCAAGGGGAAGTTTTCGCAACGCCGGCGGCTCGGTACCGGCCATCGCCAGCTCGTGGAGGGTGCGCGCGAGCGCGCGGGCGAATCCCGGCGTGCCGGCGACCGCGCCGAAGTATCCGAGACCCCCATCCCGCGTGGCGTCGAACGTCGCGCGCGCGGCGACGGCCTCGGACCCGATGACTGTCGCCGGCGCAATGCCGCGCGACGCCAGGATCGGGGCGGCGAGGCGAGCCGCGAGCTGCGCGAAGCTGAATCGATGGAGGCCGGCCGTTGCGCCGCGGGATTGCGTGACCAACCGGGCGAGATCGTCGGCGGC
>JALZOC010000348.1 GCA_030857365.1 Acidobacteriota bacterium | reverse complement strand
CCACTACAATGAGCACTGCGCGCCCTTCGTCTGGACCGCGACCGCTGACGTCATCTTGGACAAAGTCAGCCGATTCTGCGAACGAACTTCAGGGACGCGACACTAGTGGCCGGCGACAGGGCCTGCGGAGACCGGCCCCCGGGCTCTGACCCCCGGACAGAACGCACGGATTCAGACTCGGGTAAGGCGCCAGATGGCAGGCATCACGGCGGCGGCCACGAGGACCTTGAAGATGTCCGCGGGGATGAACGGATAGAAACCCGTGCGAAGCGCCGCCTCGAATCCGACGGCGGGCGCCGCGAAGAGCGCCAGCCACGTCACACCGCCGGTGAAAATCACGAGCAGGCCGGCCCCCATTGCGAGCACCGACGTGAGATACCGCCGATCGAACCCGCGCTGCGCGAGAAGGCCTGTGAGAAAGGCCGCAAACGGGTAGCTCATGAGGTAACCGCCAGTTGGCCCGAGAAGCCGGAGCGCACCCTGCGGCAGCACGGCTGACGCCGCAAAAACGGGAAGCCCCGCAATCCCGGCCAGCAGGTAGACAGCCTGCGCCGCCATGCCCAGACGGGCGCCGAGCGCCGCGCCTCCGAGCAGCACGACCATCGGCTGGAGCGTGAACGGGACCGGCGTGAACGGCAGCGGGACGCTGACCTGGGCCGCCGCGGCCGTCATCGCAGCCACCAGGAGCACCGAAGCCACCCGAATGGCGGCCCCCATCTCCACACGGCGGGACATCGCGGTCAGGAGGGTTCCGTGCGCATCGGGTCGGTCGAATCGGACGTTCATGCGCGTCGATTGTACTATCTCCACAGCCTGAGCGCAGACTGCCACCAGCCGATCGCCGAATCCTGAGGGCTGAAAGCTGAGAGCTCTGAGGTCTGACAACTGATATGCGTACAGCGCTGACGATTGCGGGAAGCGACTCGGGCGGAGGCGCGGGGATCCAGGCGGACCTGCGAACCTTTGCCGCGCACGGCGTGTTCGGCACGTCCGCCGTTACGGCGGTGACGGCCCAGAACACCCTTGGGGTCGCGGCGTGGCTGGCGATGCCGGCGGATCTCGTCATCGCCCAGATCGAAGCCGTTGTCGGCGACCTCGGGGCGGACGCCGTGAAGATCGGGATGCTCGCGACAGCCGCCATCGTCGAAGCTGTCGGTGCCGCGATCGAGGCGCTCGACCTGCCGCAGGTCGTGGTCGATCCCGTGATGATCGCGAAGGGGGGAGACAGGCTCCTCGACGAGGACGCCGTCGCCGCGATGCGCGCGGAGCTGCTTCCCCGGGCGCACGTCCTGACGCCCAATGTGCCGGAGGCCGAGGTGCTCGCCGGGATGTCCATCGCGTCCGTTGACGACATGCACATCGCAGGCAGCCGGATCCTCGCGATGGGGCCACGCGTCGTACTGATCAAGGGTGGTCACCTCGCCGGAGAACATTCCGTCGACCTCGCCTGCTCGGCAGAAGGGACGCTTGAGATCAGCCGCCCGAGAATCGAGACGCGGCACACGCACGGCACGGGCTGCACTCTCTCTTCCGCCATTGCCGCCAACCTGGCGCTCGGCCTGTCGGACCGGATCGCGATCGAACGCGCACGGGACTATCTGGACGGGGCGATACGCCACGCTCCCGGGCTCGGCAAGGGGCACGGCCCCCTGAATCACTTCTGGCGCGCGGTATACTGAAGGACGAGACCGCGAATGCGAGCACCTGTCCTGACCGCCCCCGATGGGCGCTATCGCGTCACGTCAGAACCGCTCGATCCCGCGGCTGCGGCAGCGGTCGTCTCGGCTGCCGACTGCGGCGCGGTCGTGATGTTCGTCGGGCTGGTGCGCGACCACAATGCCGGCCGCCGGGTCATCTGGCTCGACTACGAGGCATTCGCGCCGCTCGCCGTCAAGGCGTTCGCCCAGATCGGAGAGGAAGCCGCCGGGCGCTGGACCGCCGTGCGGCTGGCCATTCATCACCGGGCCGGAAGGGTGGCCGTCGGCGAGGCGAGCGTCGCGATTGCCGCCGCCTCGGCGCACAGGGCCGATGCGTTCGCCGCCTCCCGGTTCGCGATCGAGCGCGTGAAGCAGATCGCGCCCATCTGGAAGCACGAGCACTTCGAAGGGGGCGAGACCTGGATCGAGGGGGCGACCGCCGATCCGCTGGACGGCGCGGCGCGGGATGCGGCGTTCGAGCGCGCGTGCTCGTAAGGATCCGGCTGTTCGCCAGGCTCCGGGAGATCGCCGGGGCGGCCGAACTCCAGCGAACGGTGGCGGAGGGAGCCACAGCAGGGGCCGTGTGGGACGACCTCGCGAAGGAGTTTCCGGGGCTCACCGCTTACGCCACGGCCGTTTCCTGCGCTGTGAACGAGGAACACGCGCGGCGCACGGCCACCCTGCAGGACGGCGACGAGGTCGCCTTCCTGCCGCCGGTCTCCGGCGGATAATGGGGACACTCATCTTTACGCTAAGTTGTTGAAAAGCTATTTTGGGGTCGTTTTTTCCAACACTTACCGTAAAGGTGAGTGTCCCCATTTGCGACGCGACTCCCGTGTAGACAAAACATGTTCGATAAGCTCAACGCAGTCGAAGCGCAGTACGAACGGCTGATGGCCGAGATGTCCGACCCGGCTGTCCAGGCGGATACGAGCAAGTTCCGCTCGCATTCGAAGGCGCTCTCGGAAATGCAGCCGCTCGTCCAGAGTTTCCGCGAGTACAAGGACGTCATCGAACAGTTGACGGCCACCGACGAGCTGATGAAGGACCCCGACATGCGCGAGCTCGCGCAGGAGGAGCTCAAGTCGCTTCAGGCCCGCCGCGACGCGCTCCTCGCCGATATCCGCGTCCTGCTCGTCCCCAAGGACCCCAACGACGCGAAGAACGTCATCCTGGAAATCCGCGCGGGGGCGGGGGGAGACGAAGCCGCGCTCTTCGCTGCCGACCTGTTCCGCATGTATACGCGCTACGCGGAGCGCCAGGGCTGGCGGGTCGAGGTCCTGAACGTCAGCGAGAACGGCTCGGGCGGAACGAAGGAAGTGACCGCCATCATCGAGGGGCGTGGCGCCTACAGTCGCCTGAAATACGACAGCGGCGTGCACCGGGTCCAGCGGGTGCCCGCCACCGAAGCGCAGGGGCGCATCCACACCTCCACGGCCACCGTCGCCGTGCTCCCGGAAGCGGAGGAAGTGGACGTCCAGATCGACGCAAAGGATCTGCGCATCGATACCTTCTGTTCGAGCGGCCCCGGCGGCCAGAGTGTGAACACGACGTATTCAGCCGTCCGCATCACGCACGTCCCCTCAGGGACGGTCGTGTCGCAGCAGGACGAAAAATCCCAGGTCAAGAACCGCGCAAAGGCGATGAAAGTCCTGCGCGCCCGTCTCTATGAGATGGAAATGCGGAAGCAGCAGGACGCCATTGCGAAGGATCGGCGGACGCAGGTGGGGACCGGCGACCGGTCCGAGAAGATCCGCACGTACAACTTCAAGGAAAATCGCATCACCGACCACCGCGTTGGATTCACGATGCACCAGCTCACCCAGGCACTCGACGGCGACATCGGTGAGCTCATCGACGCGGCCGTCACCTACTTCACTTCCGAGAAGCTGAAGGAGGCGACCGACGCTGACGGGACCGACACCATCCACTGACCTCATGGCCGCGTCGGTCTACGAGCGGATCGTCCGTGCGCGGCAGCTTCTCGTGCAGGCCGGCGTCAAAGCGGAGGACGCGGCGCTCGATGCAGAGGTGCTGGCGCGGCACGTCCTCGGATGGGATCGCGCGGCCCTCGTTTCCCGCTGGCGCGAGCCGGCCACCGGGGACTTCAGCGAAGATCTCGCACGCGTGATAGCGCGGCGCGCAGCGCGCGAGCCAGTCGCGTACATCACCGGACGCCGGGAATTCTGGGGGCTCGACTTCGAAGTCACGCCGGACGTGCTGATTCCGCGGCCCGAGACCGAGCTCATCGTCGAAGAGGCCCTGACGTACGCGGCGGAGGTGCGCGCCCCTGCCGAAATCATCGACGTCGGCACCGGCAGCGGCTGCATCGCTATCGCCCTGGCGCACGAGTTCCCCACGGCCACGGTGACCGGGACTGACACCTCCCCCGCCGCGCTCTCGGTGGCGCGCCGCAATGCGGAGCGCCTCGACGTAGCCGACCGAATGGTCTTTGTGCACTGCCATCTGCTGGAAACAGCAACCCCGGGCGCCGACCTGATCGTCTCCAACCCGCCGTATGTGCCGTCCGGTGATTCTCTGGACCTGCAGCCGGAGGTCGGGTTGCACGAACCGGCGCCCGCGCTCTTCGGCGGGCCGGACGGTCTGGATG
>JALZOC010000347.1 GCA_030857365.1 Acidobacteriota bacterium | reverse complement strand
GGCCTGCACACCGCCGATCATCGTGTAGACGGCCGTGGGGAGCCCGATCGCCAGGATCGTCAGGGTCAGGTCCCAGCCAAGGATGATGGACAGGATGACCGCGGGCGCCGCGATGATGACGCCGCACGACAGGCCGCGCGAGAGCAGGAACAGCACGCTCGCGAGCGTCCGCGTCTTCAGGTCGAACCTCGTCTCGAGGTACTCGTAGGCCGTGAACACACGTGCCCGGTAGAAGAACGGGACAAGCGTCACCGAGAGAATGATCATCGCGATCGGCAGTCCGAGGTAGAACTGCACGAAGCGCATCCCGTCCGCGTATCCCTGACCTGTCGCGCCCACCAGCGTGATGGCGCTCAGCTGCGTCGCCATGACCGACAGCCCGACCGCCCACCAGGGCAGGCTGCGGTTGGCGAGGAAGTAGCCTTCCACTTCGTCGGCCCGCTTGGTGCGCGCGAGGCCGTCGTACACGATCCAGAGGAGGTACGCGCCGACGACGAGCCAGTCAAGTGTACGCATGGGCGGCGTATCAGGGGATGTACTGAACGGGTCAGGAAAACGCGCGGCCGAATGCCCACAGCGCCGCGACCGTCACGGCTTCGCAGACGATCACCCAGACGTACAGGCGCGCGGTGCGTGCGTCGGTGACGGCGTCGTCGGCTGCAGGCATGCGGGAGAAAGTATAGCGGAGGCGGCAGCAGCAGGGCACCGGCCCCACCCCGGACTTGACATCCGGGCTCTCGAGGTAGAAATTCGACACAGTCGCGTCCCGTCCAGGCCAAACCGTGAAGGGGGGTCCCATGCGGTCCCGCTTGCCGTCGGTCGACAGCCGTGTTCTCACCCCGATCCTCGTGGTGGCGCTTCCGGTCCTCGTGATCGGGGCCGCCATGGTCATCAGCATCGGCAAGGCGCGCCTGCAGGAGACGCAGCGCGCGCGGCTCACGCAGGTGGCGGAATACACCGCCGGCACTATTGACGCCTCGGTGTTCCGCCGGATTCTCGATGCGGCTGTGCTCGGGCGGGTGCCGGAGATCCGGGCTGCGGCGGCCGAGAGCAGCGCCCGCCCCTTCGATGCGAAGCAGGCCGCCGAACTCGATCGGCAGTGGCAGGAGGATCGGGCCGGGACGGTCGCGCGATCCGGGCTCCTTGCCTCTCCGGCGTCGCGGTTCCTGGCCGATCTGGCCAGCAACGATTCCATCTACAGGGAAGTCCTCGTGACCGATCGGCATGGCCGCCTCGTGGCGGCGTCGAACCCGATCTCCGATTACATCCAGTCGGATGAAGACTGGTGGATTCGATCGTTCGACGGCGGCCGCGGCCGAGTGAACATGGGGGACGTGCGGCGCGACGAGAGCGCCGGCGTGTATGCGTTCGAGATTGCGGTGCCGGTGCCCGCCCCCTCGGGCACTGAAATCGCGGGGGTCATGAAGATCGTCGCGGACAGCCGTGAAATGCTGGCCGGGATCGGCGGTCTGGAATTCGGCGAGACGGCCGAAGCCATGCTCGTCCGCCCGAACGGATCAATTGTCTACAGCCGGCGCCAGATCGCGGAGGGCGATCGCTTTTTTGCCGCCGACCTGCTGCGCGAGCACCTCGAGCGGCGCGAACAGCGGAAAGATCCGCCCGGGCCGATGACCTTCCGGGCCGCGGGCCGCGACGGATCGGACCGCCTGGTGATCCTGGCGCCCAGTCAGCTGGGCCGCACCTATCCGGACCTCGCGTGGTTCGTCGCGCTGTCGATCGATCGCGAGGAACTGCTTGCGCCGTTCCAGTCGCTGGTGTGGTACCTGGTGCTGGTCTTCGCCGCCACCGCAATCGCGGTCCTCGCCATCGCGCTGTGGCTGTCGCTGCGCCTGGCTACGCCGTCGCTGGACCCGGCCGTCGATATGCAGCTGGTCGATCACGCCCGGATGCGGCGGGGGGAGGACGCCGACGCGTGACGGAACATCGACGGCACGGCGGAGGGCCATTCCCCCGGGAGGGCACGGTCCCTGGACCGACGGCTCGACGTCAGCCTGCGCCGACGGTCTGCTGGCGGCCCTGTGGCTAACCTCCGCTGGTGATGTACTGTTCCAGCGACTGGATCGTAAACTTCTGTGCGTCGACGACGGCGCGGACGATGTCGCCGATGGACACCACTCCCACGACCCGCCCCTCCTCGACGACCGGCAGGTGACGGATGTGCTTTTCCGTCATCAGCGCCATACATTGATCGGCGGTCCAGCGGCGGTCGATGCAGATCACGTTGGTCGTCATGATCTCGCTGACGGCAGTCGCCTGCGACATCCTGCCGTGGAGGACCACCCGCCGGGCATAGTCGCGCTCCGACAGTATGCCCCTGAGGTCTTCGCCAGCGATGACGAGCACCGCCCCGACATTCTTTGCCGCCATGAGCCGGAGCGCGTCGTAGACCGTGTCCTCGGGTTTCACGGCGTACACGTCGGGCTTCGCCGCGAGCATCTGCTGAACCGTGGTTTTCATGGACAGGAGATAGCACCTTTCCAGACGGGTTGCAACAGGCGCCGCGGCCCAGTGCATCGGCCGCTTGACGGAGCCCGGGCGCGCCTGCGGACGATGTCGTTCTGCGCTCAGATATACGCGATGCAGTCGATCTCGACCAGTGAGTCGCCGGGGATTCCACCGGCGGCGGCAATCGTCGTCCGCACGCCGGGTTCCGCGCCGAACCGGCCCCGGAACACCTCGTTCATGCCCGCATAGTCCTTCAGGTCGTTCAGGTACACGTTCACCTTCAGCACCTTTTCCATCGACGACCCGGCGCGCTCCAGGTTCTTCTGCATCTCGTCGAGGACGTGCTTCGTGTGCGCCTTGATGTCCCCTTCGAAATGCGCGCCGATGCCCGAGACGAACACGAGATTGCCGTACGAGACGACCCCGTTGAAGAGCGGCGTCTTCTCAGGCGGCTTCCCGCTGGCGTAGTGCACCTTCTTCACGGGCTTGTCAGCGGTTCCCTGTGCAAGTGCAGCCGCCGGTGCCGCCACGACCGCCGCGGCGGCCGCCGCCGGAGCCTTCTTCAGAAACGTCCGTCGATTCGAACTCGCCATCGCTACCTCCTTGCTGGATTGAGCCCGTCCCAGCGTGCATCGCCAACCTGACCGTAGTCGGGCGGCAGCGTCCGCCAGTCCGGCCGGGAGATCCCGTTCAGGTCGTACACCACTTTCCCATCGCGCACCGTCAGTTCGCACATGAGCCGCCGGTCCGAATCCATGCGCGCGCCGTTCATGTCCACGAGGCCGAAGCGGCCGCGCTCGACGCGCAGGACGGCGACGTCCGCCGTCGCGCCGACAGACAGGTGCCCGAGCCCGTCCTGCCTGATTTCACGCGCGGGGTTCCACGTGGACCGCGCGATCACCTCGTCCAGGGGGACTCCCATCGCGAGAAATTTGTCCATCACGTTCAGCATGCTCTTCATGCCGGCGTTCATGCTGCCGACATGGAGATCCGTCGAGATCGAATCGGGAAGGAAGCCTTCCTTCACCGCCGGCACGGCGATGCGCCACAGGAAGCTGCCGCCGCCATGCCCGACGTCGAAGATCACGCCCCGCTTCCTTCCCTCGAGCAGCGCCGGATTCACGCGGCCGGAGGGGTCCTGCTCGCCACGAAGGCCCGAATAGACGTGCGTGTAGATGTCGCCCGGGCGCAGCTTCTTCGTAACGAGCTCCGCGAGCGGACGTTCCGCCTTGTTCGAGCCAAAATCGACCATGACCGGAAGGTCCGCGAGCGTGCCCGCTTCCACGGCGCGCTCCACGGGCGCCCACTCGGGTCCTGCGTAGTGAGCCGTCTTGATTCCGACAATCAGGCCCCGGTGCCGGCGGGCCATGTCGGCGGTCGGCTTCGCCTCCATGTCGGCGAGATCCTGCTCGTAAGCGCCCCCGCGCATGCCGTTGCCCACGATGTTGAGGAAGGCAAGGACGCGGGTCTTCGAACGATCGATGACGCGCTGCTTGAAGTCCTCGAAGTTCCGCCAGCCCGCCCCCCCCGCGTCGACCATCGTCGTCACCCCGACGCGATACGAGAACCCGTCAGGGTACACGCTGTTGTCCCCCGCGTAGGACCGGGGCTCACCGGTGCCGGTGTAGTTGTGGGCATGGATGTCGATCAACCCGGGCATCACGTAGAGGCCCGACACGTCGACGGTCTTCAGCGCATCGGCGGGATCGAGCTTTGGCGCGACCGCCGCAACCTTTCCGGCCGCGATCGCCACATCCCGCACGGCGTTGATGTTGTTGCGCGCGTCGACGACGTGTCCCCCGCGCAGGAGCAGATCGTACTTCGGGGTGGCGGCCGGCGCCGGCGTGCCC
>JALZOC010000346.1 GCA_030857365.1 Acidobacteriota bacterium | reverse complement strand
CCTGGAATCGCACGAGCGACGGCATCGTCGTCCCGGGAATCGCGGGAGATGGTACACGACAGATGTTCCTGCTCGAGTTGTTCGTCCGAATCCCATGCACGATTGGTATTGCCTCCGGGCCTGGCGATGCTGCCTGCCTGCTGCTGGGCGGTCGCTGAACTGCCGCCCGTCGTCGGCGTCGTGACTTCGTCGGACGCCGAGAGCCCGGAGTAGTTTCCGTAGAGACGGCTCAGCGTGTAGTTCGCGCTGAAGAACCAGCGGTTCGCGAGACGCCGGCTGTACCCGAGCTCCAGCGCATCGTAGGTCCGCTTCGGCCGAGGCGTCTCGAAGCCCAGGGGCGTTCCGCCACTGGCGTACTGAAGCGCGGTCAGGCCCACACCCGGGTTGCCGATCACATAGCCTTCGTCTCCCGTCGGCGTCAGGAATCCGATGTCCTCGATCGTCTCGAGGAGATCGTTGTGGATGTAGTGTGCGGTGACGACGCTGTTGCGTCCCAGCTGATACTCGATGCCGGCGCTCGTGCTCGACTGCCGCATCGGCTTGATGTCGGGATCGATCTCGGCCTGGAACCGGCGATCCCGGCACGTGCCAGGAGTAATCCAGATGTCGCGTCCGGGCATGTTGTTCAGGTTCAGGCTCGCCAGGTCGAGCGTCTCGAGCGCCCGGTAGTTCGTGCACCAGGTCTCGGCGCCGAACGATCCGCGCGGAAGCTCGTACTTGGTCCAGTCGTAATACAGCCCCCAGCTCCCGAACGCCTTCATCCGCCCGTCTCCAAACACGTCCAGCGCTGCGCCGAGACGGGGAGCAAGCTTGTCAGCGAAGCTGAATTTGATGGCGGCCTCGCCGTCAGCCTCCGGACGGAAGTCGGGGATGTCTCGTTCTCGGTGCGGAGTCCGAGATTGAGCGTCAACCGGCGACCCAGTGACCACTGATCCTGCAGGTACAGCGATTGGATGTCGCTGCCGGCCTTGTTGGTGATTCGCCGATCGTGCACGGCGTAGTACCCATAGGTGCCCCTGCCCGTGACGCCGCCAAACGTGAACGCGCGGTTCCACACGACGTCGACATAGCCGCCTGGGTAGTAGGAATTGATGTCGTTGACGACGTGCTGGAGCCCGTAGCCCGCCCTGAAGGTGTGGAAGCCCGCGCCGTTGAATACGCGGTTGTAGTCCACGTTGAAGTTCGTGCGCTTGGTGGTGTCGAAGTCCGTGATGAGCGTCCGGGGGGTATTCTCGAAGCCCAGCGGCCCCTGGATCGCTGCGGGAAGGCCCAGCGCGGCCGGCGTGCCCACCCCGTAGCGGAAGTTGGTCGTCTGCACAGTGCCGGTGTCCGAATAGCGGTCGTGAAAATAGCCGCCGCGGAAGCTGAGGAACGAATTCGGCGTGAGGTGCAGATCGACGGTGCCGCTCGTGTTCACCTGGTTGATTTCGTAGCCCCGGGCGCGGTTGGGTTCGAATGAGACCCGCGTGGTGGTTGACGCGTTGGGGCCCAGCCCGTTGTAGCCAAAAAGGCTTCCCTCCGCGCTCGTCGGCGTCCACAGGGTCGACCAGTTGGCCGTCAACCGGCGATGGGCAAACGTCAGCTTGCCGAACGCCTGCTGCCGCGAGATTGTCTGGTCGAACGTGTCGCTTCCATCCGTGAAGTTGTAGAGGTTCTCCCGGCTCTCGATCCTCGGCGAATACGAACCGTAGAAGAACAACCGGTCCGGCACGATGGGGCCGCCGATCGACCCGCCGAATTCGCTCTGGTGGTTGCGATTCTCCTGATCGCGCACGTAGAAGGCCTGCTGTTCTGACTGGGGTTCGAGAATCAGCCGCTGCACGGGGGCGACGGCGAGCGGGCTGCCTTCGAAGTAATAGTGGCCTTCGCCGCGGAACGTGTTGCCGCCGCTCTTGGTCACCGCGCTGATCACGCCTCCAAGCGCGCCGCCGTATTCAGCCGAGATCCCGCTCGTCTTGACCTGCACTTCCTGCAGGTATTCGAAGACGGTGTTCTGGCGCGACTGCCCGTTGACGAGCGAGTTGGTCGTGATGCCGTCGACGGTGAACGAGTTCTCCGCGCCGCTCGCACCGTTGACCTGGAAGCCCCCCTCGATCTCACCCGAGTTCACCGACGGTGCGGTCAGCGCGATCGACTGGAACGACCGGCCTTTCGGCAGGCGGTCGAACTCCTCCGCGCTGACGTTGTGCGCGATGAGGGTGCTCCGGTTGTCCACGAGCGGTGCGACTTCGCCGGTGACCTGCACCGTTTCCGTCAGCCCCCCGACGCGCATCTGCGTGTCTATCTGGAACGCACGTCCGAGCACGACGCTCACGTCCGGGCGCTCGACGCGCGCGAACCCCGCCAGCTCGAAGGCGACGCGGTACCGGCCCGGGTTCAGGTCGGGGGCGGTGTATTGGCCGTTCGCATCAGTGACGAAGGTGCGAACTTCACCGGATGCGAGGTTGCTCACCGCGACCGTGACGCCGGGGATGGGAGCACCTTGTTCGTCCATGACTTTTCCCTGCAGTGTGCCGAAGCGCTCCTGTGCGCTGACGAGGCCCGTCGCGGCCAGCGTGAGCGCGATCACGAGCGCCGTGATGCGTGAGTCCATACATGTCTCCTCGAGAAGCCGTTGGTTCGTCGTCCGTCACTCCGCGGCTGTGTCCCGAATTCGCGCGATCGCGCCGCGTGGAGCAACTACAAGCGGGGATCACCAGTTCAAGTTCAGGGCCACAGCGCGCGAGGCGTGTTTGCGCGGCTTTCGAATGCGGCGGCGCGAACCACCTCGCCTGCGAATCCGAAAACGTGCCGATGCGATCCAACGCGTCGAAGTGCGAGTGACGAGTGTGGTGACGACGCGCGGGGGACGAGTGACGAGTGTCGTGATCAACGCCGTGATCAACGGTGTGACGAACGCCGGGACCGAGCGTGTGACGAGCGCGGTGACGGACGCGTGTGACCGGGACGGCGGTGAACTGAAACGTCTGACGGGCGGGACTGTCCACTGCTGTCACGAGCGGTTGTGGTGACCAGGCACTCGACAGCAACCCTGTCACTGAGCGAGAGCGCGAGAGGGATGCGCAGGATGCTGATGCCCGATGTCGAGCGACGACTGCCGCTGCCTCCCTCGGACTCGCGACCACCGCGGCAGGCCGATCGCGCCGGCCGCATCGGCCGCTATCGGATGGACGCACGGCTCACGCTCGCCGGTCGTGCATGTGTGCAGCAAGGTGAGATCCAGCGCGACCTGGCCCCAGGGGCGCAAGGAAGCGCGGTATCCTGCGCCGAGTGTTCAGAGCGGCCATCATTGTGGCGTCAGTCCTGCTCGCGCTCGCGGCGCCGGCGGGTTCTCAGGACCAGACGACGCCCCGGATATTCCGGAGCGGCGGCGGGATCCTCGTGCTCGAGGCTACGGTCCGGGATGGCGCCGGCCGCCCGATCACAGATCGGGAAGTGAGCCCTCTCATGACCGTATAATCATGGAAGTGGAGACGCCAGACCTGCCCGGCGCCGACGTCGTGCAGGAAGGGATTCACGACCTCCGCGCGGGGCGGGAAACGATTGCGGCGCTCGTGGTGTCGGTCGGCGCCCCGCGCCTGCGGCGGCTGGGGCTGGAACTGCCGGGAGTCGCTCCGGGAGCGGAACACCGGCTCTACGCCCTGCTCAGTCTGTCCGGGCCTGCATCGGCGCACTCGCGGTACAACGCCCTGATCCGCCGCCTGGTCAGCTTCGAGCGGGCGCTCGCATGCGCGCGTTAGCGGACGAGGAGCGGATTCGGCTGTTCATGCGCGCGCTCGGCGCCGAGGCCCGCGCCGGCGCGCGCGTGTACCTCACGGGCGGCGCCACCGCCGTGCTGCACGGCTGGCGCGCCAGCACGATCGACATCGATATCAAGATCGTTCCTGACGTCGACTCGGTGTTCCGCGCGATTCCGGCCCTGAAGGAGCGCCTTCAGATCAACGTGGAGCTCGCCGCGCCAGACGATTTCATACCCGTGCCAGCCGGGTGGGAGGATCGAAGTCCCTTCGTCGCGCGCGAAGGCCGCCTGGCGTTCCATCACTTCGATCTGTGCGCGCAGGCACTCTCCAAGATCGAGCGCGGGCATGCGCAGGATGTGACGGACGTGGAGGAGCTGCTGCGCCGGGGCCTGGTCGAACGGGCGCAGCTGTTCGCGTATTTCACCGCAATCGAACCCCATCTCTATCGCTATCCGGCGGTTGATCCCGCCTCGTTCCGCCAGGCCGTCGTCGACCGTCTGGCGCAAGACCGCGCATGACCCCGGCTGAATGTCACGAAGCGTGAAAAGATGGACCCGCGGCTTGCGGGTAGAATCCAACTATGACCC
>JALZOC010000345.1 GCA_030857365.1 Acidobacteriota bacterium | reverse complement strand
GAGATGCAGCGCGCGATCCAGGATGCCGCCGCTGCGCCGCGGGACCCAGGTCGCCGGCCCGGCCAGCGCGGCGCTCCCTCCCGCGCGCGGTGGATGCGCCACGTACTCCACCTCGTCGCCGCGCTCGTGCGCCCAGACACCCAGCTGCGCCGGCAGCAGGGCGTTGGCGGCCTGGTCCGGCGGCAGGTGCGGCGTGACGTGGAGAATCCGCATTCAGGCCGAGTATGCCTGCCGGAATTCGGCGAACGTCAGGGGGGTCGCGCCGAGGTCCTTCGTGGCAAACGCCAGGAATCGCTCGAGTCGCTCGCAAAACGCGTCGAGCTCCGCCTGAGTGCGGTTGTAGGGGCTTCCACCGACGATCGCTTCGCTCGAATGGAACAGCAGATTGAGCACCGGCTCGTGGTCGGCCGCGAGCCCCCGCGCCAGGGCGATCATGTCTTCGAGCGACGAGTAGGACGGGCGCAGCCAGCGCATCCGAATCACCCGCAGCGCCCGGAGCACGCGCTTCGTCATATACGGGCGTGGCGCGCGGGCATACAGATACTGCAGACGCTTCGGCAGGCGCCTGCTCAGACCGGCCGACACGGGCACTTCCAGCAGATTGCTCGTACCCGGCGTCGTGGCGCTGTCGTAGGAGAGGAAGTACGGCCTGAGCGGCGCCTCGGTGAAGTCCGGCCCACCCTTGTGTGCTTCGAAAAAGAGAGGCGCCACGCTCGACTCGACCTGGTAACCCTGCCGCTCGAGGCCGGCCACGTGTTCCGCCGAGAAGCCGAACCTGCCGGACCGGTACGAGACCGGCCGGCGTCCGACCGCCCCCGCGATGGCCCGCGTCAGCGACTCGAGCTGCTGCTCGAACTGGACGCGCGGGATGGCCGAGGCGTATGCATGCCGCCCGACGTCGCCGGGCGTGCACGGGGGGGTCTCCCACGCGTGGTGGTGTGCTCCGATCTCGCAATCGCCGCCCGACAGCAGCCGGCCGAGAACGTCAGCCGAACGGCGATCCGTCGCGACCGGGTACGTCACCACGTACGTCGGCCTCACGCCGTGCCTGGCAAACAGTGCGTGCAGTCTCGGCAGCGCGTACAGATTCTCGAACGTCTGGTTCGCCCGGGCCGCGCCGTCCCACTGGTTGTCTCCTTCCGTGTCGATGCCAACGAGCAGATTCATGACGGGCGTTGTCCGGCAGCCGAAGTGCTCATCGATCCTGGTCCGAGTCTCCGATCGTCACGTGCCAGGTGTCCACGCTGTCGTAGAAGGGGGGCTCCATATCCATGGCATTGACCTTCACCACGAACTCCATCGTCGACTTCACCTGGAAGTAACCGGAACGGCGGAGCACCCGCCTGAATGCGGCGTGAGTGGCGAAGGTCCGGATCTTGTCCGAATCTGCCTGCCGTGCTTCGCGATCGACCCACTGGAGCAGCGTTCGCAGCGCACTCTCATCGTCCGGATCGGCGAGAAAGTCCACGAGGAGCGTGACGCGCCCCCGTGGCTCGTGCAGATGTCGGTATACGGCGTACCCGATGTTTCTCTCTTCTCGACGGAGGACCGCGATGCTGTAGCGGACGTGAGGCGCCGAGACGTACTTCCAGTTGAGATAGGCGGCGTCGCGGCGAACTGCCAGCGCGAACTTGGGCGCCAGCGTGTCCCACAGCGCCGTGAAGCTGTCGTCGAAACGCTGGATGAGCCGCACCTCCGCACGGAGCGGTCTCGTCCGCGCGACGATCCGCACGATGGGCAGAGTGAGAGCCGACACCAGCCGGTTGACCGCCAGCGGCCAGTTCGGTCTCCGCAGCGCGCGGCGGGTGAGGGGCTTCACCAGGCAAGGGACGGGACCCACGTCGGGCCAGCGCAGCTTCTGAAACAGGCGATACGAAGAGGCGGAAAGACCCAGGCCGAGCGAGGCTCCGACGTTGCGATCCCAGGTACGAAAGAGCACCTCGCCAAGGCCCTGGCGCTGGCGCTCCGGGGCGACCATGACGTCCATGCCCCAGGACCCCTGCACTTCCCGGCCCCCCAGCGACAGCCTGACCGGCATCGTGGCGTACTGACCGACGAGCGCGGGCCCCTCGCGAGCGATCCAGATTTCCGGCTCCTGTCCGGGATTGTTGGGATTCCGGCGGTATTGCCAGTCCCATCGCAGGCGGCTCGCCTCGGAGGCGTCGTGGCCGAAGACACGGCGGTACAATCCCTCCACGGCGCGCTTGTCTTCCGGTCGGTAGCGAGTAATCTCCGCCACGCTACGCCCCTGACAGTACGTATTCCATGTTGCTGATGAGCGCGTCCTGCGTGAGCGGGCTGTCCCTCAGCCAGCGTGCGATCGGGCCGGGCATCCGCCGCACCGTGGCGGTCGCATGCAGCTCCTCCCTCACGATGCGGAGGCCCGCGGCGGCGATCTGGCCCCGGAGCCGGAGAACGCGCACTTTTTCGAGCAGATCGTCCTGCTTGATCTCCCCGCGGCGTGCCGCCTTGATGAAGGAGTTCTCGTTCGCCGGCTCGCGCAGCGTCCAGGGCGCGCGCCGTGCGAGCCCCTGAAAGGCCGCAAAGGCCATCCGTCGTCCCAGAATCAGATGCAGCGGAACTGGCACTCTGAGGCGCGGCAGGTGGGCACCCGCAAAGGAGAGATACGGGGCTGTCGAGAGATAGACATGCCCGCCTGGCGCAAGAACGCGTGCGCACTCACGCAGGTACAGCGGCGCGTCGGCGACGTGCTCGATGACTGCATGGGAGAGGACGAGATCGAATGTGCCCGCGCGGAACGGCAGCGCCATGCCGTCGGCGAGGGCGAAATGCAGATTACTCATGCGGCGCTCGCGCCCGAGCCTGACGCCGGCGTCCTGGAATCGCTCGGCGGGATCGATCCCGACCACCTGCGCGGCCTCCTCCGCGAGCGAAAGCGGCATGCCCCCCCCGCCGCATCCCGCATCCAGGACGCGGCCGCGGATCGACACCCCTGCGCGCGTGAGGAACGCGAGCACCTTCGCGCTCCTGTAGTATTCGAAGAGCGCGTAGTCGTATTCGGAGCGGAATCGCAGATCCGCGTGCGCCTTGATGGCGCCGTCGTCAATCCTGCGCACGCCCGCTCACCTGAGGGAGTCCCGCCGTGATTCGCCCCCGAACTTGTCGATGAGGGCGGCGCGGTCCTGTCCCGTGGCGGTCTCCGCCACGTCGAAGGTCATGATGATGGTGTGCTTCGGGTAGGCGCTGAGCACGTCCTGAATGACGGGATGACCGGCCTGGGACTCGTAGCCGAGGCTGGGGGACACGTAGGTCAGAATATATCGCACATCATCCCGGGTCCTCCGGTCTTCGTAGTTGCCAAACCCGCGGCCCACGAAGATGGGCTTGATCCCATTCTCCAGCGCGAGGCCATTGGCGAGCTTCCCGTGTACGAGGGTGCCGGGGGGGAGCACGCGGCCAATCTGCTCGGACGCCGCGAAGTTCTTGTACGAGCGCCCGACCGTCCACTGCCCGAACTGTACGAGTTGCCCCGCGGCGACCAGGGCTGCGACCGCCCCACCCGCCGCCGTCGTCCAGCGTCCCCGCGACAGGGCGCCGGGCACGCGCGGCCAGGTGAAGTAGACGAGGGCCGTGAACAGAACGGCGATGGCGGCCGCGAGGCGCACGTTCGGGCGCACCTCGTAGAGAAAAGCCAACCGGACGAGAGCGCCGGCCACGACGTACGTCACGTAGAGCACGGCAGGCGCCGCGAGCACGGCGCGTCGAAGCGGCACGGCGTCGATCCCGCGAAGCAACACCCGGTCCCGCCCAAGCGCGATGGCGGTGAATGCGACGAGCGCCGGAATGAAGAAGACGAATCGCCGCTCGTTGCCGACATCGTGCAGGATCAGTTCCGTGGCAC
Source organism: Acidobacteriota bacterium (assembly GCA_030857365.1). Lineage (GTDB taxonomy): Bacteria > Acidobacteriota > Vicinamibacteria > Vicinamibacterales > 2-12-FULL-66-21 > JALZOC01. The sequence continues at coordinate 467 of JALZOC010000345.1, read as the reverse complement.
CGAGTCCGAGCCACAACAGCAGCAGCCGCTCCGCCGGAACCGCCGTGCGCCACCGCCCGAGCATGCCCAGCGCGGCGGTCAGTCCGATGACCAGCACGAACCAGGAGCGGGTGAACAGGTCATGCAGAATCGGGAACCAGGTCACTCGATCCACGAGAGCGCGCAGCGTGTAGGACGGCTTTCGCGTGACGGACATCTGCCAGTTGTAGAAGCGGTAATCCGCCCAGTTGGGGAGCACGAACACGACCAGTGCGAGCAGCCCCAGGACACCGAGCGCCGCAAGCGTGACCAGGGCGAACGCGGGAAACGGATCCGCTGAACCGGATGCTGTCGACACGGGAGAGGAGTCCGCGAAAGCGCGGGCGCGGCGGCGGCGCCAGAGCCACAGGGTCAGCGAGGCCTCGAGCGCCAGCGTGACGACGAAGAACGCGGCCGATGCCTTCGTGAAGAACGCCAGCAGCGCACCG
>JALZOC010000344.1 GCA_030857365.1 Acidobacteriota bacterium | reverse complement strand
GGTGGGGGCACTCTCGGGGGGGAACCAGCAGAAGGTGGCGCTCGCCCGATGGCTGTCGATCGGTCCCGCGGTCCTCATCCTCGACGAGCCCACGCAAGGGGTGGACGTCGGATCGAAGGCGGAGATTCACGCGCTGATGCAGACACTCGCCGAACGCGGGCTCGCCATCATCATGATCTCGTCGGAGCTCCCGGAGCTCCTGGGCATGAGCGACCGCATCGCCGTGATGCACGCCGGCAGCATCCGCGGCATCCTCACGCGCGAAGAGGCCACGCAGCAGAAGATCCTCGCGCTCGCACTCGCCGAAGCGGGCAGAGCTGACGGCTGACGCTCGCGCGGCGTGCTCCAAGGGTTTCCTGCCGCGAACAACCCTCATCGACCGGGGCGATCATGCGCACGTCCAGCTGAAAGCTGAAAGCTGCCTACCACCACCGCTGCGACCAGACGGCCGACACCGCCAGCGCGTGGTTCCAGCCGGGGCGATACATCGAGCGTGAGCCCTGGTAGCCGCCGCGCAGCGTGCAGTCCGGCGAGAGCCGGTATCCCAGCGTCCCTTCAGTGCTCCCCCCGTGCGCCAGGTCCCGAGACCCGCGACGAGGCCGAGCGTGAGGACGGCTCCCTCAGTGCGGCCTGCCGGGCGGAGATTGTCGTTGATCTGAGCGGGACGAGGGGCTTGCGCCGCCGCCGCGGCCACCATGAGCATGGACGCGAGCAGAATGGGCACGGCGGCTCTCCAGTCGATTTTCGAAGGAGTGGGAGTTAGCAGGGAACCTGAACCCCGAACCCGGAACCCCGGAACCCGGAACCCCGAACCCCGAACCTCCGACTCATTCGGCCCGTAGCGCCGCGAGCGGATCCGCCCTGACCGCCCTCCTCGCCGGCAGATAGCTCGCGAGCGACGCGACAATCACGAAGAGTGCGGACATGCCGAGGAATGTCGCGCCGTCGATCGGGTTGATGTTGAACAGCCAGCCCGAGATGAGGTGCGTCGCGCCGGCCGCGAGGACGACGCCAATGACGATGCCGGCTCCGGCGAGACGAAGCCCTTCGCCGACCATCATCCGGACGACAGTCGAACGCCGCGCGCCGAGCGCCATGCGGATGCCGATCTCGCGCGTGCGGCGGCCAGCCGAGAACGCCATAATCCCGTAGAGCCCCACCGCGGCGAGCAGCAGTCCGACGAAGCCGAGGGCGCCGGTGATGATGGCGGCGGCGCGCTGGGGAAGCAGCACGATCGCGGTAGCTCGTCTCAGCGTGCTGACGCGCGCCCGCGGCAGCGCAGGGTCAATCGCCAGCATTGCCCCCTGGATCGCCGGGGCGAACTGCGCCGGATCCCCCGCCGTGCGTACGAGCAGGGCCTGGTTCGGCAGCCACCGCTGCGCGAGCGGGAAATACACGAACGAAGGGGTGGTCTCATCGAGCGTCGCGTACTTCGCGTCGCGGGCGATGCCGACGACCGTGGTCTGCGCATCGCGGAACCGGAACGTCCTCCCGACGGCTCCGTCGGGCCACAACTTGCGGGCGAGCGTCTCGTTGATCACCGCTACGCTCCCGGCGTCCACGCCGTCGCTCCGCAGGAATGGACGTCCGTGGAGGAGCGGGAGCTCGAGCGCCCCGAAGTAGTCGACGTCCACGCTGGCGGTGTGGACGGGGATCTCGGCGTCTGCCGCCGTGATGGTGTCGGGGGAGCTTCCCAGCATGAGCGGCAGGCGCCCGGTATACGACACCGCGAGCACACCCGGCAGCTCAGAGACGCGGTCGCGCAGCAAACCATAAAAGCGCCGGGCTCTCGCTTCGCCGTATCCCCAGGCTTCCGGCTCGAGCGAGGCCGTCGCGACGCCGTCGATCTTGAACCCGGGGTCGATCCGCGCGCCGCGATCCAACGCCCGGATGAACAAGCCCGCCGCAACAAGCAGGACGAGCGACAGTGCGATCTGACCGACGATGAGCGCGCGGCTCAGGAACGTGCGGCGCTGTCCTGCGCCGGCGGAGTCGTCGCGAAGGCGCGACGCGACATCCCGGCGTGCTGCCTGCAGCGCGGGGGCCAGCCCGAAGATCAGTCCCGCGAGGAGCGAGATGGCGATCGCAAATGCCAGGACGCGGATGTCGGGCGAGAGCTCCAGCGACACGGGGACGTTCTGCGGCAGCGGCAGCCGTTCGAGCGCCGCTGTGGCCAGCTGCGCAATGACAAAGCCGCCGATCGCGCCGAGCAGGAAGAGGGTGAGCACTTCCGTCAGGAGCTGCCGCAGCAGCCGTGCGCGTCCGGCGCCGAGTGCCGCCCGCACGGCCAGCTCGCGGCGGCGTGCCGCGTATCGCGCCGACAGCATCGCGGCGACGTTGACGCCGGCAATCAGCAGGAGGAGTGCGGCGGCGCCGAGCAGCACGCTCATGAATCCAAGCAGCATGCCTGCCTCCCCGTTCGGGAGGCCCGTCAGCGCGGCCACGCGGACCGACGGTGCCGTGTCCGGAGGGAACGTCTCCCCCCTATCCCTCGCGCGCGCGACTGCCAGCGCGGACAGCTCCTGCCGGCTCGCCTCCATCGTCGCGCCTTCCCGCAGGCGGCCGAACAGCCAGAGCCACGACGCGTGGGTCAGGTTCGACCGCGGCCGCAGCTGCGGCTGCATCGTCAGGGGGACCCATGCGTCTGCCCGAAGGCCGGTGTAAATGCCTTCGAATCCTTCGGGCGCCACGCCGATCACGGTGATGGGGATGCCGTTCACGAGAATCATGCGGCCGGGTGCAGCGGGGTCGCCGTCGAGCCGGGATCTCCAGAAAGGGTGAGAGAGCACGACGACGGGGTGTGCCCCTGGGGCGCGCGCCTCGTCCTCTGTGAAGAAGCGGCCGAGCGCCGGGCGGACTCCGAGCACGTCGAAGTAATTGCCGCTGACCATGTTGCCGTAGGCGGCTGTGCCCTGGTCGCCGGCAGTAATCGTGAGCGCCACGCGTCCCCATGCGGCCGTGTCGAGTGTGTGTGCGCGATCGTGCAGATAGCGGTAGAAGTCGTACGAGCCCTGCTCTGCCGCCGTTCCGTCCGTGCGGGCGGGCCGGACCGAGAGCAGTCCTGCCACGTCCGGGACGCCGGGCAGGGGGCGAAGCACCAGTGCGTTCATGCCGCTGAAGATCGTCGTCACCGCGCCGCTGCCGAGGGAGATGACGAATACCACCACGAGCGTGAACACCGGGCTCTTGCGGAGCATCCGTCCTGCGAGCCGTGCATCCGCCACCAGGGTGCCGAGGATGCTCTCCCACCCGTGATCGCGTACCCGTTCCCGCACGAGCGTGGCATTCCCCATCTCGAGCCGCGCCGCCCGTGCTGCATCGGCGGGAGAGAGGCCGCGCGCGGCGTAGGCGTCCGCGGCTTCTTCCTGGAAGTGCCTGACCTCGTCGTCCAGCTCCCGGTCGGCCGCCGTCCGGTTCGTCAGCACCGAGAGCCCGCGCGTCAGCTGGCGCCAGAGCGACATCGGACTATCCTTCTGCTTTCAGCAGTCTTGCGACCGCGGAGACGCGGCGCATCCAGTCCGTGGTCTCCACCTCGAGCTGCTGCCGGCCGGCACGCGTCAGGCTGTAGTACTTCGCGCGTCGCCCCTTGTCCGACTGCCGCCACTCCGCGTCGATCAGGGCCGCGCGCTCGAGGCGTTGAAAGGCCGTCAGCAGCGAGCCGGGGTTGATCTTGAACACGCCGCGCGAGGTCTGCTCGATGCGGCGCGAGATGCCGAAGCCGTGCATCGGCTCGAGGCTGAGCGCCTTGAGGATGAGCATGTCGAGCGTGCCCTGGATCACGTCGGTTGTGGGCTGGTCCTGATTCATTTTGCGTTTCCCAACGTCGCGCGCGCCACGGTCGCGCGCAGCTTCAGCTGCGCGATCATCTTACTCTTGGCTGTCAGGATGTGACGTTCGGGTGCTGTGAGAAGTTCCGCAGCTACGCGGGAGTGCCGGGTTTCCCCTCCGAACGTGACCAGTACAATGGGGGGACCATGCAGATTTACGGGGAGCTCGCCGCGCGCTGGTATCGCCTCCTCGACCCGCTCGAAGACCACTTCGATGAGGCGGCGTGCTACGAGGCGGCGCTTTTGCGGGGAGCTCCTGATGGCGCCCTCACGCTCCTGGAGCTCGGGTCAGGGGCCGGCAACAATGCGTCGTACCTGAAGCGGCGGTTCGCGTGCACCCTCGCGGACCGCTCGCCTCAGATGCTCGGGATCAGCCGGGCGACCAACCCCGAGTGCGAGCACGTAAAGGGGGACATGCGGTCGCTCCGGCTCGGGCGGACGTTCGACGCCGTCTTCGTCCACGATGCCGTGATGTACATCACCACCGAAGAGGACCTGCACGCCGTCGCCGAGAC
>JALZOC010000343.1 GCA_030857365.1 Acidobacteriota bacterium | reverse complement strand
GCTGAAGGAGATCGAGGTGCTCAGCATGATGCCGCGCACGCCGGAGCGGGAGCGATCGATCGACAGCCTTCGCCGCCGCGCCGACGAGCTGCGCGTGGAGATTTACGCGAGCCTGACGCCCTGGCAGCGCGTGCTGGTCGCGCGCCATCCCAGCCGGCCCAACACCCTCGACTACGTCGAACGGCTGTTCACCGGCTGGGACGAGCTGCACGGCGACCGCCGGTTTGCCGACGACCACGCGATCGTCTGCGGATTCGCGGAGTATCGCGGAGAGCCGGTCGTGATCGTCGGCCATCAGAAGGGGACCGACACGAAGCAGAAGATCTACAGGAACTTCGGGTACGCCCGCCCCGAGGGGTACCGCAAGGCCCTGCGCGTGATGCAGCTCGCGCAGAAGTTCGGCCGTCCGATCGTCGTCTTCATCGATACGCCCGCCGCGTATCCCGGGGTCGAGTCCGAGGAGCGTGGCGTGGCGGAAGCGATCGCGGTCAACCTCCGCGAGATGATGATGCTCGAGGTCCCGATCATCGTCATCGTGTGCGGCGAGGGGGGCAGCGGCGGGGCGCTGGGCATCGCGATCGGCGACCGCGTGCTCATGCAGGAGTTCTCCGTCTACAGCGTCATCCCGCCGGAAGGGTGCGCGGCGATTCTGTGGCGTGATCCCAACCGGAAGGTCGAAGCCGCCGCGGCCCTCAAGATCACCGCGCCCGACATGCTCGCGCTGGGTCTCATCGACGGGATCGTGCCCGAGCCGTCAGGCGGCGCCCACAACGATCCCGACGCGGCCACCGCACTGGTCGACCAGGCGCTGACGGCGGCGCTCGGCGAAGTGTCGGCGCTCACGGTGGAGACGCGCCTGCAGCTTCGCTACGAAAAGTTCCGCCGCATGGGTGAGGAAGGCAGCGCGTTCATCGACACCGAGAAGTCGGTGCAGGCCGTCGACGGCCGCGGGGCGAAGGCCAGCCCCCCATGAAGTCGCGCCTGTGGCACCACCTCGCGTGTGACGACGAGCACACGGCGGCGCTCGCGGCGGCGCTCGGGGTCAATCCGATCATCGCGCGGCTGCTGTGCATGCGCGGCCTGGCCGATCCCGAGCAGGCGCAGCGGTTCCTGAACCCCTCGATCGACCACCTCCACGATCCCTTCAGACTCGCGGACATGCGCACGGCAGTCGAGCGGCTCGAGCGTGCGCTGGCGCAGCACGAGCGGATTGCCATCCACGGCGATTACGACGTCGACGGCATCACCTCGACCGTCATTCTTCGCCGCGCCCTGGAACTGCTCGGCGGAGACGTCGTCCACTTCATCCCGGACCGGCTCCGCGACGGCTACGGCCTGCAGCCGGCGGCGATCGACCGCCTGCACGCCGAAGGTGTCGGCCTCGTCGTGTCGGTCGACTGCGGCATCCGCAGCACGGAGGCGGCGCTGCGCGCCCGGGCGCTCGGCGTGGACCTCATCGTCACCGATCATCACGAGCCCGAAGGTACGCTGCCCCCGGCGCTGGCCGTCATCAATCCAAAACGGCACGACTGCTCCTATCCGGACAAGCACCTCGCGGGCGTGGGCGTGGCGCTGAAGCTCGTCCAGGCCTTGTGCGAACGGGCGGGCAAGGGGCGTTACCTGCCGTCCTTCGTGAAGATCGCCGCCATCGGCACGCTGGCCGACGTCGTCCCGCTGGTGGGGGAGAACCGCGTGATCGCGCGGCTCGGCCTCGCGTCGCTCAGCCGCGGACCGCACACGATCGGCCTGCGGTCGCTGCTCGATGCGTCAGGGCTGACAGGCAAGACCATCGACAGCTACCAGGTGGCGTTCATCCTCGCGCCCCGCGTCAATGCCGCCGGACGGATGAGCAGTCCCGATATCGCCACCCGCCTGCTGCTCGCGAAGGACGAAGCGCTGGGGGACGAGGCGCGGGGTCTCGCGCAGCAGCTCAACGAGGAGAACCTGCGGCGGCAGCAGGAGGAAGCGGAGCTCGTCGCCGAGGCCCGCAAGGCGATCGAGAACGATCCGGCGGTCGGCGCGCACAACGTGCTCGTGGTGGGCGGCGCGGGGTGGCATCGCGGCGTCATCGGCATCGCCGCATCCAAACTCGTCGACGCCTATCACAAGCCGGCGATCGTGCTGTCGGTCGACGGCGACGTGGCGCACGGCTCGTGCCGGAGCATTCCCGATTTCGACATGCTCGCGGCGCTCGAGCACTGTTCGGATCTGTTCCTCAAGTTCGGCGGCCACCGGCAGGCCGCCGGCCTCACGATGGACGCCGCGCGGGTTCCTGAATTCCGCGCCCGGGTGAACGCCTACGCCGACGAGCGGCTCGAGCCCGATCAGCTCCGCCCGCGCCTGCGCATCGACGGCCCGCTCAGCCTGAACGCCATCACGCACGACCTCATGCGCGACCTGGAGTCGATGGGCCCGTTCGGCATGTCGAATCCGCGCCCCGTATTCCACGCCTCGGGGGTCGAGATCGTGGACGGGCCCCGGACGCTCAAGGAACGCCATCTGAAGATGACCTTCTGCCAGGAGGGCCGGCGGTTCCGCGCCATCGCCTGGCGCGCCGCCGAGCGCGCCGAGCTCCTGACGCGCAACCGCGGGAACGTCAATCTCGCGTTTTCTCTCGAGAAGAACGAGTTCAAGGGAGAGACCTACCTCGAACTGAACGTCGCCGACTTCAAGTGTCCCGGGGAAGTAGAATGAGCGCTCCCAGCTTCCAGCTTCCAGCTCCCAGCTATACCGTTCTATCCTTGGCTGGTAGCTGGTGGCTGGCAGCCGGAAGCTTTGCATGAACTGGCAGAAGAAAGCGCGGCTCGGGCTCGTGGCGTTCGTCGTGCTCTTTGTCGCGGTCGTGATCTGGACGGGCCGACAGCGCAGACCGGCGCCTCCTTCCGAACCGGCCCCCACGCGCGTCGACCCGGCGGCCGTCGTGGAAGGCCATGGAACCGGGAGGATCCAGCAGACGCGGGACGGGCGCGTCGTGTTCCTGCTCGAGTTCGGTTCGCAGCTCACCTACCCCGACGGGCGCTCCAAGCTGACCGGCGGCGTGTCGCTCACCGCGGACCGGAACGGCCGCCCCTTCACTGTGTCCAGCACGGACGCGGAGATCTCGATGAAGGGGAACGACCTCCAGGCGGCCCGTTTCCTCGGCAACGTGAAGTTGAAGAGTAACGACCTCGAAGTCGCGGCCAGCGAAGCCAGCTACGCCGAAGCCGAAGGGATCGTGAAGATTCCCGGTGCTGTCACATTCGCGCGGGGGCGCATGACGGGCAGCGGCGTTGGTGCGACGTACGACAGGAATCGCGAGGTGCTCTGGCTCCTCGATCAGGCCCGAATCAAGGTTGCGGCTGAGAAGTCCGGGCAAGGGGGGCTCGAGGCTTCGTCGACCTCCGCCGGTATGGCGCGCCAGGAGAACTACATCCGCCTCACCGGCAACGGCCACATGAACGCGGACGGCCGCCTGATCGATGCGGACGAGATCGTCATCAGGCTCACCCCCGCCACGCCGGCGGATCCCGATCAGCGCGTGCAGGCCCTCGAATTGCGCGGCAACAGCCGGATTGCCGGCGGTGGAGGCGCCAGCGGGCCGCAAACGATGTCGGCGCGCGACATCGACCTTTCGTACGGACAGGATGGTCGCACGCTCCAGCACGCACAGCTCGTCGAGGGCTCCGTCGTCCAGTTGCCGGGCGGAGCGGGGGCCGGAGGGCCCCGCGTCGCGGGCCGGACGGTCGCCATCGGGATGTCCCCGGACGGCGCGACGGTGACCAGCCTGACGGCCAACGACAACGTGCAGGTCGACCTGCCGGGGGACGCACGGCTTCCCGCAAAGCGGATAGAATCCGCGGCGCTCATCGCCGAGGGCGCACCCGGGACCGGGCTGCAGAAAGGGACGTTCACGGGAAGAGTGATCTATCGTGAAACCCTGGCCGCGAAAGCGAGCGCCCCCGCGGTCGAACGGATCGCACGGTCGCAGTCGCTCGTGATCGCGACGCAGCCCGGGCTTGGAGCCGTGCAACAGGCGGACTTCCGGGGGAACGTGCACTTCACCGATGGTCCGCAGGTCGCTGCCGATGCGTCCCGCGCGCTCTACCATGTCGATCGCGGCGTGATCGAGCTCTCGAGCACGCAGGAACCAGGTCCGGCCTCTCCGCGCGTCTCGGACGGCAGGGTCACGGGCGAAGCGCGCAGCGTCGAGCTGACGCTCGGCACGCGCAAGCTCACGGCGGACACGAAGGTTCGCAGTTCCATGATGCCGGAGCCCAAGCCGCCCGCTCGCGCCGTCGCACCGATCCCGCCACTCGGCGCTCGCGGCGCCGCGGCCGGACAACCCGCGGCGGCCGCCGCGAAGC
>JALZOC010000342.1 GCA_030857365.1 Acidobacteriota bacterium | reverse complement strand
GCTCAAGGTGATCCGCTTGGGCCACGGCCTGGTGAATCCTTCGGACGGCCACTTCCGGGTCGCGTCAATCCCCATTTTGCTGCCGTACGCGGCCAGATCGCTCGCGTCTTCCAGGTCGTCGACGGGCCCCCGCGTGAACTGCACGTCCCGTTCAGGATCGTAGTGCGTTCCGACAATCCAGGCGACCTCAGCTTCGTTCTGCACGTCGACGTCCTTGTCGACGACGATGATGGTCTTGGAGAACATCAGCTGACCGAGACCCCAGAAGGCGCTCATGATCTTGCGCGCGTGGCCGGGATAGCGCTTGTCGATGGAGACGAGCACGATGTTGTGGAAGATGCCTGCCGCCGGAAAATGCATGTCGACGATCTCGGGAAGCGTCTTGCGGATGAGCGGCAGGAAGATTCGCTCGCTGGCCATCCCGAGGTAGTAGTCCTCCATCGGCGGGATCCCCACCACCGTCGTCAGATACACGGGTTGCTTGCGGTGCGTGATGCAGGTGATGTGGAAGACGGGGTAATCGTCCGGGTGCGAGTAGAAGCCCGTGTGGTCGCCGAACGGACCCTCTCGGCGCCGCTCACCGGGCTCCACGTATCCCTCGAGGATGATTTGCGCATTGGCCGGGACCTCGAGGTCCACGGTGACGCACTTCACGAGATCGACGCGGTCCCGCCGGAGAAATCCCGCGAGCATCAATTCGTCCAGCCCTTCGGGCACCGGCGCCGTCGCCGAGTACGCGAGGGCCGGGTCCGGCCCCAGAGCCACCGCAACGGGCATCCGCTGCTTCAGCCTCTCCGCGACCCGGTAGTGCTGCGCGCCTCCCTTGTGGCGCTGCCAGTGCATCCCCGTGGACCGGCCGTCGAACACCTGCATGCGGTAGGTCCCGATGTTGCGCATGCCGGTTTCGGGATCCTTCGTGAAGACGAGAGGCAGCGTGATGTACCGGCCTCCGTCTTCAGGCCAGCACTTGAGGATCGGCAGTTCGTCGAGCGTGCCGTCGCGCCGGACGACCTCCTGGCATGCCCCGTCCTTGACCGTCCGCGGCATCAGGTCGCGCAACCGGTTGAGCATCGGCAGCATCTTCAGCGCGTCGAGCATGCCGCCAGGGATCTTCGGCGTGGTGAGATCTTCGATCTCACGCGTCAGGTCGTTGAGACTGCGAACCCCCAGCGCCATGCAGATCCGCTTCATCGATCCGAAGAGGTTGACCGCGACGGGGATGTCGAATCCGGCAGGACGCTCGAAGAGGAGCCCGGGGCCACCCCCGGGGGATTTCGAGACGCGGTCCGTCAACGCGCCGATTTCGAGGTCGGGGCTGACCGGCTCGGTGATTCGTGCCAGTTCGCGCTCGGTGTCGAGGGCGGCGAGGAACTCGTTCAGACTTTGGTACATGTGGGTGGCCTATCTGGCACGTGCAGCGTGCGACGTGCAAGGTGCAACGTGCTACTTGTGGCGTGCGACGTGCTACGTCGATTCCATTTTCTCCGCAATCCGCGTGGCGAGCTCCAACGCGCAGCGGCCCGCGTGGCCGTCCACGAGCGGCGCGGTCCTGGTCCGCGCGGCGCGCACGAAATCGGCGAGCTCGCGGCGAAGCGGTTCGTCCCGCTCGACGGGTAACGGCCCCCCCTGGATGGCTGGCCGCTCTCCGTCGCGCCGCACGAGCCGCCAGCCTTCGGCCTCCTGGGCGGCGTAATCAATCGAAATATAGGCATCGGGCTGAAAGAACCGGATCTTGCGCACGCGATCGCGGCTGATCCGGCTCGCGGTGACGTTTGCGATGCACCCCGAGGCGAACCGCAGCCTGGCGTTGGCGATGTCGTACCGGGAGGTCAGCACCGGCACACCGACCGCTTCGATCGATTCGACGTCTGAACGTACCAGCGCCAGAATGATGTCGAGATCGTGAATCATCAGGTCGAACACGACGTCGATGTCGAGACTGCGGTCCGGGAACACGCCGAGACGGTGCACCTCTATGAACCGCGGCGACGTGACGAGTGGCAGGACGGCCGCGACGGCAGGGTTGAAGCGTTCGGTGTGCCCGACGCCGAGCGTCGCACCCGAGGCGCGGGCCGCCTCGACGAGCTGGTCCGCTTCCTGGAGCGACCGGGCCATCGGCTTTTCGACGAGAACCGCAACGCCGCGTTCGAGGAATGGGAGCGCCACGTCGCGGTGCAGCTCCGTCGGGACCGCCACGGTTACCGCATCGACGAGCCCGGACAGGTCGCGGAAGTCGGTCAGCACCCGGGCACCGGCCGGCCCCGCCGCTTCTGCGGCGCGGCTCTCGACGGTATCGACGACGGCCACGAGCTGCGCCCCCTCGAGGGCGGACAGGATGCGCGCATGATGGCGCCCGAGGTGACCGGCGCCGATGACCGCCACTCGAAGGGCGTCAGCTCGCACGCTGCCCGCTTCCTCGCCGCCCCACAATCGCGATGCTCGCGGCGTTCGCGGTGGTGAACACGGCGTCGCCGTCGAGCACCAGCGTCAACCCGGCATCGATCGAGAGCGCCGTCGCACCCGCGGCACGCATGGCGTCAATCGTCGTGATCCCGATGACGGGCACGTCGAAGCGCATGTCCTGCTTCGGTTTCGCCACCTTCACGATGCGGACCCCCGGACCCGCGAGCTGGCCGGCGCGCCGGATCACTTCGTCGGTCCCTTCCATCGCCTCGACGGCCACGACCGCCTTGTCCTTGACGGCGATGGTCTGCCCGATGTCGAGCGCGGCCACGGCATCGGCCATACGGTACCCGAAGGCGATGTCGTCGCGCTCCTGCTCGTCGGGCGCGCGCTCGGTCAGTGTTCCTTCGGCGGCAAGCAGCGGCCGCAGGAACGCCGTGGAATCCAGCAGTTCAATCCCCTCGCCGCGCATCACGTCGGCGACGGCCGAGATCAACGCATCCGTGTTGCGGGCCCGGAGGCGGGTGATGACCGACAGCAGCGTCAGGTCCGGGAGAATGCCGGAGAAGATCCTGGAATGCTTGACCTGTCCGGCCATCACCGCCTCGGAGACACCCGCGGCCTTGAGGATCTTGATGCACGTGCCGAGCTGGCCGAGTGACACCCAGTGGAACTCCGCGCGCGCGGCGCGGGCAGCCGGCTCGAGCTCGGCGAACGCCTCCTCCTTGATGGCGACGACGGTCACGTCGTGCCCGAGGCCACGGGCCCCCTGCAGGGCGAGAAACGGAAACCGGCCGTTGCCGGCGATCAGGCCGATTCTGCTCATCGGAACGGCGGTCAGGACCGGACCGCACCCGCACGGACAGGGAAATCGGCGGCGCGGGCGGCGGTTCGGTTAAACTTCATGGAGACCAGCAGTTTATCTCAGCTATCAGCGATCAGCTATCAGCGGTCAGCTCCCGCCTGGAAGGCGCGGACGAAAGATGAGTGCGGGGCGCCTGGAACGGAGGTGCCACGGCGAGACAGCTGAAAGCTGAGTTGGGAACTGAGGGCTGAGAGCTGATGGCTTCGTATTTCAAGGAGAAGGCATGCGCCGTTTGATTCCAGGATTGCTGCTGCTCGGTGTGCTCGCGATGAGCGGAGCAGCCTGCAGCGACGATACGATTAATCCGACATTGACGAACCCGACGCCGACGACAACGGGAGCGACGGTGACGGAGCCGCCCTTTACGGGCACCCTCAGGATGAACGGCGCCGCGACCTACCCGTTCACCGCCACGGCGGGAGGCACGATCACGGCGACCCTCACGGCCCTCGCGGGTTCCGATAACATCGGCCTGAGCATCGGGACGTGGACGGGATCGGCCTGCCAGGTCGTTATCGCCAACGACAACGCGGCCCAGGCCTCAACGATTTCCGGAACGGTGACCGCCGCCGCGAGCCTGTGCGTGCGCGTCTACGATCCGGGCCGGCTGACCGCCCCGGCCGACTTCACCGTGACGATCGTGCATCCGTGAAAAATCAGCTTCCAGCTTCCAGCTTCCGGCTTCCGGCTTCCGGCTTCCGGCGAAGCGTCTACGCCACAGACGTAGAAGGGATGTCGCAGCTGGAAGCCGAGCTCATGACTCCTCCCCCACGGCTTCCTCGAGGCGCCGGCTGGGCCGGCGCAGCCCGACACCGCGCGTGGAGGAGCGGATGAAGTCGACGACATACTGGACTTCATCGCACGTCAGGGTGGGGTCCCGCTCGATCTGCGCGAGCGCGCGGCTGGTGTTCGAGTGCAGCAGGTGGCGGTAGGCCCGCCGCAGCTTCGTGATGGAATCGGACGAGAACTTCCGCCGCACGAGGCCGATGGTGTTCAGGCCGTAGATGCGCGCGCGGTTGCCGACGGTCTTCGCAAACGGCAGGGCATCCTTGGTGATCACGGAGAACCCGCCGATGAACGC
>JALZOC010000341.1 GCA_030857365.1 Acidobacteriota bacterium | reverse complement strand
CGAAGCAGATGAAGACGAGCCGGAGAGCGCGCAGGTGCTCGGGTCGCTTTCCATTGTCGAACGGATGAAGCTGGCGATGAAGGGAACGAAGGGGCATCGCGCGCAGCTGATACGCGACTCGAACAAGCTCGTGGCCGCCGCCGTGCTCAGCAGTCCCAAGCTGACCGAGAGCGAGGTGGAGGCGTTCGCGAAGATGGCGAACGTGAGCGAGGACGTCCTGAGAACCATTGCGATCAACCGGACGTGGACGAAGAACTACGGCGTCATCGCGGGGCTCACGCGCAACCCGAAGACGCCGCCCGCGATCTCGATGCAGATGCTGCCGCGTCTGAACGAGCGCGATCTGAAGATGCTCGCGATCGACCGCAATGTGCCGGAAGGCGTGCGCATCGCCGCCCGCAAGTTCGTCCGGCCGAAGTAGCAGCGGGCGTCATGCACGGCCGCCGCGCCTGAATTCCTTCCGCATCTCCGCAAGTCCCTCCATGTACACCGCGGCCCGGTGTCGATCCTCCTCTGGCAGCGCCTTGAGCAGATCGATGGCGCGGTCGAAATCGCGATCGATCGTGGCGCGGGTCGTCTTGTAGTAGAGCGTCCTGATCTCGTCGAGGCGGTCTGGCGGCATGTCAGTGTCCTACCGATTGCGTCGCAGCGCCGCACGGAACTGTTCGACAGGTCTCGTATTCAGGATCGCCGCGGGTTCGAGCCAGCCGCGCCGCGCGATCGCCGTACCCCACCGCAGGACGCCAAGAGCCGCGGGAGAGTGCGCGTCCGAACTGATGACGAGAGTGAGGCCGCGATCCCGCGCAAGTCTGGCATGCGTGTCGTTGAGGTCGAGCCGGTCCACCTGGCTGTTGATTTCCAGTGCCACCCCGGCGTGAGCCGCGGCCGCGAAGACCCGCTCGACGTCGAACCGGTACGGTTCACGTTTGAGGATGAGACGCCCGGTCGGGTGTCCAAGAATGTCGACCCACGGACAGGCGAGGGCGCGGAGCAGGCGGTCCGTCATCCGATCGGCATCCTGACTGAAGGCCGAGTGCACGGACGCAATCACGAAATCCAGCTGCGCGAGGCAATCGTCCGCGAGGTCCATCGTGCCGTCGGGCCGGATGTCGCACTCGATTCCGGCCAGCAGCGTGATGCCTTCGACCCGCCCGTTCAGCGCCCGGATGGCCCGTGCGTGCTCCAGCACCGCGGCTTCGTCCAGTCCATTGGCCATCGCGAGCGCCTGGCTGTGATCGGTGATGCCGACGTACTCGAGGCCGGAGGCTCTGGCTGCACGCGCCATGGTCTCGGCGTCGGCGCGCCCGTCGGTGGCCGTCGTGTGCATGTGCAGGTCCCCCCGCAGATCCTGCGGCTGAATGAGCCGCGGCAGCGTGCGCGCTTCGGCCGCCTCGATCTCGCCACGGTTCTCCCGAAGCTCGGGCGGCACGAACGCCAGCCCGAGCGCATCGTAAATGCCCTCCTCCGTGGCCCCCGCAATCTTCACGTCGTCGGCCATGCGGAACAGACCGTATTCGTTCAGCTTCAGCCCGCGCTGGAGGGCCCGGTCACGCAGTGCAATGTTGTGCGCCTTCGAACCCGTGAAGTACTGCTGCCCGGCACCGAGGCTGTCGGCCGCGACGAGGCGGAGGTCTGCCTGGAAGCCTCCCCAGAGGAGCACGCTCGACTTCGTCTGCCCCCGCGCAAGGACCCGCTCGACGAGGCGGTAGCCGGTGAAGGCGTCCATCAGCGACGCGGGCGCTCCCGCGGCAAGAATGTCGAGATCGCCGCATGTCTCGCATCCGCGCCGCAGGCTCCCGACCATCGCGATGTCGGCGGAGGGCGCATGTGCGCGGAGTTCCGACACGAGCGCGGCGGCCATGTCGTGTGCCTCCGCCATCAGGCGGCGACCCGCAACGCGCTGCCGGTCCTCGAGCGCCTTGAGGATGAGCGCTTCCTTCCTGCTCCCCATCCCCTTGAGCGTGCGGATCCGGCCCTCTCGTGCGGCGCGCTCGAGGTCGTCCAGCGTGCGGATCTCCAGCCCGCGGTAGAGCAGCGCCACGGTCTTCGGGCCGACGCCCTGCAGATGGAGCAGGTCGAGGATTGTGGGGGGGAACTCCTCGAGCAGCTCCTGGTGGTAGCGACAGACGCGCGTGTCGACGAGCTCTCCGATTTTCGCCGCGAGATCCTTGCCGATCCCGGGGATGCCCAGCCGGTCGGCGGGTGAGAGCCCGGCGACGGGCTCGGCCAGGTGCGCGATTGTGTCAGCAGCGTTCCGGTATGCACGGATCTTGAACGGATTCTCGCCCTTGATCTCGAGAAGATCGCCGATCTCGCCGAGCACGCGGGCGATCGCGAGGTTCGTCATGCGGGATTGTGGAGGTGGACGCTTTCGGTTCTGGCGTTTTGAGCGGTGCAACGCGCAATTATAGGCTGCGCCCGGGAGCACTCGCTCGCACCGCGGCCTGCGTCTCATCCCCGTTTGGTGCGTCCGGGGAACGCCGCGGCTATAATCAGCAGCAATGTCGTTGAAGGATGTGCGTCGCGAGGTCGGTCAGCTTGTCATCGCCGGCTTCGCGGGCCACACCATCCCGTCCGATCTCAAGCTGCTGGCGAAGGAGTTCGACCTCGGCGGCATCATCCTGTTCTCGCGCAACGTGGCAGAACCCGATCAGGTGGCGGAAGTGGCACGCGAGGCGCGTTCCCTCACGATCGAGCTGCCGCTGTGGGTCAGCACGGATCAGGAGGGGGGGCGGGTCGCCCGCCTGAAGTCCCCCTTTACCATCTGGCCCGCCATGCGGACGCTCGGCCGGAGCGGGGACGATCGCCTCGCGGAGCGCTTCGCGCGGGCGCTGGCGGCTGAACTGCGCGCGGTCGGAATCTCGCTGGATTACACGCCGGTGCTCGACATCCTGACCAACCGCGCTAACCCCGTGATCGGAGACCGCGCGCTCGCGGAACGGGCGGAGGACGTCGCGCGGCTCGGCGGAGTGATCATCCAGACCTTGCAGGCGGAAGGCATCGCCGCGTGCGGCAAGCACTTTCCCGGGCATGGAGACACGAGCACCGACTCCCATCACGAGCTGCCGCTCGTCGAGCATCCGCCGGACCGGATTGAGCGGGTCGAGCTGGTGCCGTTCAGGGCCGCGATCGAGGCAGGCGTCGCGTCGATCATGACCGCCCACATCCTCATCCCCTCGATCGACGCCGATCGCCCGGCCACGCTGTCGACCGCCATCGTCACGGGCATGCTGAAGGGGTCCCTGGGGTTTCAGGGGCTGGTGCTCAGCGACGACATCGAGATGCGCGCCATCGGGGCCCAGTACGGCACCGTCGAGGCGACGGTCGCCGCGATTGCCGCCGGGTGTGACGCGGTGCTGATGTGCGGCACGGACCAGGGCGTCCAGATGGCGGCTCTCGAGGCCATCATTCACGCGGTCGAGGATGGCGAGCTGCCGCTCAAGCGGGTGGAGGACGCCCTGGCCCGGCATCGCCGGACGAAGGAGCGATTCCTCGCCGGCCCGCGGCCGCTCCCGTTGACGGGATCGGCGCTTCGCACGCTGATCGGGCGCGACGAGCACCAGGCGGTGGCGGCCGAGATGGCGGGGTTCACCTAGCCGCATGCGCAGACCGCGGCGCCTGCGGCCGGGAGACCGAATCGCGATCGTCGCGCCCGCGAGCCCGTTCGTGCGCGAGGCGTTCGATGCCGGTCTCGCGGAGCTGCGCGCACTGGGCTTCGAGCCGGTGTTCGAGGAGAGCGTCTTCGACCGGCGCGCCTATGTTGCGGGCACGGCCGCATCCCGAGCGGCGGCCTTTCAAAGGGCCTGGTCGGATCCGTCGATTGCCGCTGTCATCGCGGCCCGTGGCGGCTACGGCAGCGTTCACCTTTTGCCGCTGCTCGATCCGCGCATCTTTGCCGGTCCGGCGAAGGCCTTCATCGGGTACAGCGACAACACGTCCCTGCTGACGTGGCTGAACCAGGCATGTGGCGTCGTGGCCTTTCACGGGCCGATGGTGGAAGGGCGCTTTTCGGCCGGTCCGAAGGCGTACGACCGCGACACGTTCGCCCGGTGCCTCTCCCGCGCGGAGCCCGCGGGCGCGATCACCCACCCGCTGGTAGAAGTGATGCACGCGGGAGAAGCCTCGGGGATGCTCGTGGGAGGGACGCTGACGAAGCTGGCGGCGTCGCTCGGCACGCCGTACGCCTTCGCGCCGCCGGCCGGCTGCGTGCTGTTCATCGACGAAGTGGCGGAACGCCCGTACCGGCTCGACCGGATGCTGACGCAACTCCGCCTCGCCGGCGTCCTAAACCGCGCGTCAGCGCTGGTCTTCGGTGTGCTGCCGAACTGTGACGAGCCCGGGGGGGCTCACGTCGG
>JALZOC010000340.1 GCA_030857365.1 Acidobacteriota bacterium | reverse complement strand
AAGGAACTCCGCGCCTCAAACCCGGAACCCGGAATCTGAACCCCGAACCCGGAACCCGGACCCGGAACCTGCTCACCCCTCCGGCACGCCGTTCGGCACCGCGATGCCGGGGAGGTCCGTCAGCGGGACGACGGGCACACCTCGCGCCTCCTCCAGGAGCAGCAGCGTCCACTGACCCGTCAAGCTCCCGGTGATCGCCGCCATCACGATTCCCGAGACCGCCTCCGAGAACGCGGGGGCGACGACGAGGTCGGCTTCCACCTTGATCTGCCCGGCTGGCTTTCCGGCCATGTCGAAGACGCGCACTTCCGGCGCCAGACCCGGCACCATGACCGTCGACCCGAGCAGCACCGGTCCGGTCGAGGGCCTGTAGGCCACGCTGGGATGCCACAGCAAGGTACCGGTTCGGCGATCGAACGCGCGCAGGACGTTGTCCATCGAGGTGATGAAGATCCGTGTGCCGTCGCCCGCCGGCCGGCCCCGGAGGACCGCGCCGATGCGGAACCGCCACGCCACGGTGCCATCTCCGGCTTCGAGCGCATAGAAAAGTCCGTCGGCGGCGCCGAGGAAGAGGCGATCCGGATACGCGAGCACCTCGGAGAGCGCGGGGGCGGGTTTTCCGATGGCCGAGGGGCGCGGCGTGACCAGGCGGCGCACCCACCGTTCGGCGCCCGTTCTCAGGTCCAGCGCCACGAGACGGCCGTCGTCGAGCGGCACGTACAGATTGTCCCCTTCGATCGTCGCGCGGCCGTGCTGCAGGCCTGTTTCGCGTCCCCAGATCTTCGCGCCGTCCTCGGCGCGGAACGCCGCCAGCTCGCCGGCGGAGGCGGCGATGAGCCAGCCGTCCTGCGCCAGCAGCGGCGCGGTCAGCGGGCCCGTCGAGACGCGCCACAGCACCCCCGCGTTGTCGGACGACAGCGCGTGAATGGCCTCGCCGGCCGCCACGAACACGCGGTTCCCCTCGAGCGCGACGGGCTGATCGGTCCGCATCTCGACACGCCATGCCTCGCCGCCGTCCGACAGCCGGTGCGCCGCGACCACGCCCGATTGGAGCGCGAGGTAGATCGTGTCGGCCGCGATGACAGGCGGAGCCGACGGGCGTGCCGAAATCCCCACGGCCCATCGCACCTGCACGGGCAGCGATCGCGCCGTGATGGACGGGCTGAGCGACTGGGCCATCGCGGCGGGTGGAGCGGTCGTCAGCGCGAGCAGCAGCGCAAGAAGTCTGGTGCGCGAGGAAGGCACCCCCTTATAATACGTGCTACGTCATACGGACAGCGGGCTCCCCTTTTCTTGTGAATCATCAAACTGTCGTCGTCCTGGATTTCGGCTCGCAATTCACGCAGCTGATTGCGCGCCGGTTGCGCGAGCTGTCGGTCTACTCCGAAATTCTTCCCTTCGATACGCCGCTCGCCGAGATCCAGCGGAGGCAGCCGGTCGGAATCATCCTCTCCGGAGGTCCGCGCAGCGTGTCGGACCCGGGGGCCCCGCGGTGCGAGCCCGGGATCTACACCGCCGGTCTGCCGGTCCTCGGCATCTGCTACGGCATGCAGCTGATGACGCACACGCTCGGCGGCGAGGTCGCGCCGGCGCCGCACCGCGAGTACGGCCTGGCGACGATTCACGTCCAGCCCGATGCGCCGCTCTTCGCGTCGGTGCCGTCCGATCTCCGGGTGTGGGCGAGCCATGGCGACCTCGTCAGGCGCGCGCCCGGCGGTTTCACCGTCACGGCCACGAGCGCCAACGCCCCGGTCGCCGCGATGGCCGATGACGGACGCCGGCTCTACGCGCTGCTGTTCCATCCGGAGGTCGCGCACACCGACCACGGGCTCGACATCCTGCGCAACTTCGCCGACGGCATCTGCGGATGCGTGGGGGACTGGACGATGTCGTCGTTCGTGCAGGAGGCGACCAGCCGGATTCGCGAGCAGGTCGGCGACGGCCGGGTCGTCTGCGGGCTGAGCGGCGGCGTGGACTCGACCGTGGCGGCGGTGCTGATGCACAAGGCCATCGGCGACCGGCTCACCTGCATCTTCGTCGACAACGGCGTGATGCGGCAGGACGAGGCCGCGCAGATCCGCAGGCGGTTCGAGCGTCTCGAACTGCCGCTGGTCTTCGCGGATGCGGCCACCCTCTTCCTGGATCGGCTGGCAGGCGTCACCGATCCGGAGCAGAAGCGGAAGATCATCGGCGCCGCGTTCATCGACGTGTTCGAAAGCGAGGCGCTCAAGCTCGGATCGTTCGACTTCCTGGGCCAGGGCACGCTGTATCCGGACGTGATCGAAAGCGTGTCCGTCATCGGACCCTCTCACGTCATCAAGAGCCATCACAACGTGGGCGGGCTTCCGGATCGCATGCGGTTCAAGCTCGTCGAACCGCTGCGGCTGCTCTTCAAGGACGAAGTGCGCCTGGTCGGCAAGGAGCTCGGGCTCGAGGATGAGTTCGTCTGGCGGCAGCCGTTCCCCGGGCCCGGGCTCGCGGTCCGCATCCTGGGGGAAGTGACGGCGTCGAGGCTCACGCTCGTGCGTCTCGCGGATCACATCGTCGCGGAAGAGGTGAAGCGCGCCGGCTGGTATCGCACGCTCTGGCAGTCCTTTGCCGTGCTGCTGCCCGTGCAGAGCGTCGGGGTGATGGGGGACGCCCGCACCTACGAGTACACGATCGCCATTCGCGCGGTCGAGAGCCGGGACGGGATGACGGCCGACTGGGCGCGGCTGCCGCACGAACTGCTCGCGGCCATCTCTTCGCGCATCGTGAACGAGGTGAAGGGGATCAACCGGGTCGTCTACGACATCAGCTCGAAACCGCCGTCGACGATCGAGTGGGAGTAGGGAACGCGTCCATGTCCGACTTCGTGCATCTTCATCTCCATTCGGAATACTCGCTGCTCGACGGCGCCTGCCGCATCGACGAGATGCTGGATCGCGCGGCGGAGCTGAAGATGCCGGCCGTGGCGATCACGGAGCATGGCAACATGTTCTCGTCGATCATCTTCCACGACCAGGCGCGCAAGCGCGGCATCAATCCGATTCTCGGGTGCGAGGTGTACGTCGCGCCGGGCGACCGCCGCACCAGGAGCGGGACCCCCGGGGAGACGGCGAACCACCTGGTGCTCCTGGCCGAGACGAAGGAGGGCTATCACAACCTGATCAAGCTCGTCTCGTCCGGCTACACCGAAGGCTTCTATTACAAGCCGCGCATCGACAAGGACCTGCTCGCGCAGCATGCGACAGGGCTCATCGGCCTGAGCAGCTGCCTGAAGGGGGAGGTCGCCACCGGCATCAGGACCCAACAGCAGCAGAAGGCGATGGCCGCCGCGGCGGCGTATCGCGACATCCTCGGCGCGGAGAACTTCTTCCTCGAGATGCAGTACCAGGGGATCGACGATCAGCGTGTGGTGAACGTCGGGCTTCAGCCCATCGCGAAGGATCTCGGTCTCCAGCTCGTCGCGACCAACGACGTGCACTACCTGCAGAACTCCGACTACAAGCCACACGATGTGCTCCTGTGCATCGGGACCGGAAAGTCGGTCAACGACACCGAGCGGCTCCGGTATCACGGCGATCAGTTCTACCTGAAGACCGCCGAGGAGATGGCGCAGGTCTTCGGCGACTTCCCGGGCGCCCTGCAGGCCACCGTGCGCATCGCGGAACGCTGCCACGTCGACCTGTCCGGCACGGTCAATCACCTCCCGAACTTCGACGTGCCCGACGGCTTCACGCTGGACGCCTACTTCGAGCACATCGTCAAGGAGGGCTTCCTGAAGCGGCTGCCCCGGTTGAAGGACCGGGCGGCCCGGGGCGTCCTGAAGCACACGATCGACGAGTACGAGCGGCGTCTGACGTACGAAATCGAGATGATCAAGCAGATGAAGTACCCGGGGTACTTCCTGATCACCTGGGATTTCATCCGGCACGCACGCGAGCACGGCATCCCGGTCGGGCCCGGCCGCGGCTCGGCCGCCGGCAGCTTCGTCGCCTACTGCCTCTGGATCACGGACGTCGACCCGATCGCGTACGACCTCATTTTCGAGCGCTTCCTGAATCCCGAGCGCGTGTCCCTGCCCGATATCGACATCGACTTCTGCGAGCGCCGCCGGGGTGAAGTGATCGAGTACGTCACCAACAAGTACGGCCGCGCGAACGTCGCGCAGATCATCACGTTCGGGACGATGAAGGCGCGCGCGGTCGTCCGCGACGTCGCCCGCGTGATGGACATCCCGTATGCGGATGCCGACCGCGTCGCCAAGGCCATCCCCCCGGCGCTCGACATGACACTGGAGAAGGCGCTCGCCGAGAATCCCGTCCTCAAGGAGATGGAGCAGAAGGACGAGCGCATCAAGGAGCTGCTCGCGGTGGCGCGCCGGCTCGAAGGGATGACGCGTCACGCCTCTGTGC
>JALZOC010000339.1 GCA_030857365.1 Acidobacteriota bacterium | reverse complement strand
AACACGGCAAGCGCCACGAGCAGCAGCACGATGGGAAACGCCGCCGCGAGCGTGCTGAGCCACGGGCTTCCGAGCGGGTCGTACAGCTGAATCCACGCCGTCCACGTCATCATTTGGCCGCCGCCATCATAATATGGCGGGGTCCGCGGCGGCCGGGATCAGCCGGCGCCATTGCTCCAGGCCGATATGCCCACTCCACGCGCGGTGTCGCCTCCCCGAATCGTCAACATCGAAGACCTCCGCAGGGCGGCGAAACGGCGCCTCCCGCGCGCCGTGTTCGATTACATCGACGGCGGCGCCGATCGCGAGATCACGCTGGACCAGAACTGCCGGGCCTACAACGAGGTGGCGTTCCGTCCGCGGTGCGCGGTCGCGAACGCCAAATACAACCTGGGCACGACGGTCCTCGGCATGCCGCTTGCGCTCCCCTTCCTGCTCGCGCCGGTCGGCAGCTCGCGCATGTTCTACCCGCGCGGCGAGGAGGTCGCCGCCCGCGCCGCGGGCGAAGCCGGGACGGCGTACATCCTCTCGACGCTCTCCGGCTGCCTCCTTGAGGACGTGCGGCGGGCGACCACCGGCCCGGCGTGGTACCAGCTGTATCTCGTCGGGGGGCGCGACGTGGCCCTCGGCTCGATCCAGCGGGCGCGCGAGGCCGGGTACTCCGCCCTCGTCGTCACGATCGACACGCCGGTCGCGGGCCTCCGCGAGCGCGATCTGCGCAACGGCATGAAGGAACTGCTGACGCACAATCCCCTCACGATGCTGCCGTTCGTCTGGCAGTTCGCCTCGAAACCGCGCTGGCTCGCCGCGTTCTTCCGCGACGGGGGGCTCATGAGCTTTCCCAATGTGGTCCTGCCAGGAGAGGGACCGATGCCGTACGCGGACGTCGGCAGCGCGCTCGAATCCTCCACAGTGACATGGCCCGATCTCCGCTGGATCCGTGAGGCCTGGAACGGGCCCATTGTCGTCAAGGGCGTGCACCGGGGAGACGACGCGCGACAGGCCGTGGACGTCGGCGCGGACGCGGTGGTCGTGTCGAATCATGGGGGACGGCAGCTCGACAGCGTTCACGCGACGCTGCGCGTGCTCCCCGAAGTGGTCGCGGCCGTGAACGGCCGCGCCGAAGTGATGCTCGACGGCGGCATCCGGCGCGGCGGGGACATCGTCAAAGCGCTGTGCCTGGGGGCGAAGGCGGTGCTGATCGGCAGAGCCTATGCGTATGGCCTCGGCGCCGCGGGGGGTCCGGGAGTCGCGCGCGCCATCGAGATCCTGCAGGCCGACGTGATGCGCACGATCAAGCTGCTCGGCTGCCCGTCGGTGACCGCGCTCGACCGCTCGTACATCGAAGTGCCGTCGCAGTGGGCGGTCACACATGCGGAGCTCCCCGCCGTCGTCCGCACTTAGCCGCCGCCATACTTCGTGACGATCCTCCTGACTGTCGTGATACTCCGAACCGTGGTGGGACCGACGGCCTTCTCGGTTTTGGGCCCGGCGAACTCTTCCTCTCGATTCACTCGCAGCCAATAGAGCTCGCGGTCATGGACCTGGAGCCTGTGTGACGACGTGCTGGCTGCGGCCACGGCTTCGCAGACGTCCTTCGCGGGGGGGGTCCTGAGAAAGCCCACGTAGAAGCCGGCCGCTGCATCGATCTCGACCTGTGGAAACGCCGGAAACACGGCGATCTTCTGAAGCTCCGGCAACGTCCGCAGGAACGTGGCGACCGGGTACCCGAGCCCGTCCTCGAGACCTCTTTCGAGCTTCCGCTCCAGCCTGGCCGGAGTCCCGGCGCGGACGTCGAAAATCACGTTGCCGCTCGCGATGAACGTCTGCGCGTTCTCTGCACCCATGGACGTGAAGAGGGCGCGCAAGGCCTCCATACGGACCGTGTGGCCGCCCACGTTGATCGCGCGAAGGAAGGCAACGTACCGCATCAGCCTTCCGTGTCACTTTGCCAGCGGGTCGGGCCGCAGCTGGAACTTCACGACTTTGCTGGTCGTACCCTTCCCCGTCTCCATGTGAAATGGCGTGCGCGTGCTCACGGTGGACCACAGCCCGCGTCCCTTCCAGCCCGCCTTCGGGTCGTCGATCCGGCCGTCCATCCACTTGGTGTAGTAGCCGGTCGGGTACGGCACGCGGAGCACCACCCACTTGCCATCCTTGAGGACCAGCAGCCCTTCCGATTGGTTCCCTGTGTTGATCGGAGTGTTCCTGCCGAGGCCGAACGTATCGAACTGATCGACCCACGTGTAGTAGCTTCCCTCGGCGCTGCCGGAATCGGTCACGCCTGTGAGCTGCGGGAGCGGCTCGGGATAGAGCGTCCATCCCTCCGGGCAATGCTGGCCCGTCGCGTTCGGGCCGTTGAGCGGCCCGTTGCATTTGCGGCGGTCGAAGCTCGCCATGTGGCCGCTGGCGAGCGCCGCCCAGACGACCCCGTCACGATCGATGTCCATGCCGCGGGGGGAGAATCCCGGGTTCCGCGCGTCTTTGAATGGCGGCTCGTACACTTCGACCAGCGTGGTCTCCGGCGGGTTGGCGCCTGGCACGAGCCGGACCGCGGCGCCGGGAAAACCGAGGACGGATCCCCAGACGGACCCGTCCGGAGCCGGCGCGACCGAGTAGAAGGCGGCCCCGAAGCGTTTGTCCTTCGCCGGATCGACGGGCTGATCGGGCTCGACGTAGACGTCACGCTTTCCATTGCCGTTCGTGTCCATGATGAGCGCCGTCCACCCCTGCGACTTCTCCTCGTCGCCGGTCTCTTCGTACATCTTCGTATTGAGCCAGCCAACCACCTGGCCGCCGCCGCTCGTCCACAGCGTGTCGTTTTTATCCTCGGCGAACATCAGGTGATGCGTCCCGAAGCACGTGCTGATGTGCGTGAGCTTGCCGTGCTTCGGGTCGTACATGGCCAGGTGGCGTCCGGCGCGTTGAATGGGGAACAGTTTCGCGGAAGGGTGGGTCGAACCCTCCTTGCAGTAGGCCGGGTTCTCCGGGGGCCTGACCGCCGATGTGAGCCACACGCGTCCCTTCCCATCGAACATCGGGTTGTGCACGTTGGTCTTGCTGTTCCAGAGCACGTCCCGATCCCAGTAGGGGGACGGCTGCAGCATGACGGGCCCCTGCGCGGGCTGCGTGTCCGGATCGCGCACCGTCAATTCGATCTGGCTGATCCTGTGGTTGACGGGATCGAGTACCGGTATGTAGTCGGCGCTGAGCTCCAGCGCGCCGTAGATCAGGCCGTTCGCGTTGAGCGTGGGATTGCGCCGATCGGTCGAGACCTCGTCGTGCAGGTAGCCCTTTGCGTGCGCCCAGTCCCACTGGGTGATGACGACGTTGCGCTCGATACCCTGGGGCCGTGGCGGGACCGGCGGGACCTGACCTGCGGCAATCCGATCCGTCCAGTCGGCGAAGAGCGCCAGCGCCCGTTTGGGACCGAGCTGGTTCAGGCCATTCATCATCTGGGATCCCGCCTGGCCCGACTGCAGGCGGCGCTGCCAGGCATCGACCGACGAGTCGAACCGCCCGAGCGCCGGCAGCAGCTCGCGTGTGCCCTTGCTGCCAAGCTGGTGGCACGCGAGGCAGGCACCGGATTTCAGATGGCGGAGCCATTCGCCCTGGCTCTTGAGGTTCGGGGAAATACCGTTGCCGTCGGGTCCGGTGCCGGGAAATTCGCTCTTGTCCGGAACGGCCATGAGGGAAAACCAGTAGCCCGCCGGATAGTACTCCGCGGCGGCGCGGGGATTCGGCGCGGTCACCGCGGTGAGGTTGAGGACCTTGCCCGGTGCCGTTGTCACCTTCGGCGAATCGACGAGGCCGTAGCCCCGCACCCAGACCGTGTAGTTCGCCTTCGGCAGATCGGGAACGACATACCGGCCCTGGTCGTCCGTGACGACGATCCGCACGAATTTCGTCGGCAGGTCCGCGGTTTCGGCAATGACCCACACGCCCGCCTCCGGACCCTCTGGTCCCGACACGACGCCTCCGAGATCGTCCTGATCGATCTGGATTGAGGTGGCGGCGGGTGGCTGGTGCGCGCTCGTGCGCGCCAGGGCGGCGCCCAGAAACACGGCACACCCGGCGGCCACCAGCGCGGTTCCGACCATTGGTTTCGGCTTCATGATTCGTTCTCCCGTTTCTGTGGCGGCACTCTACCCGAAGATCGTCCGGAGCACGAACCAGACGTTGGCCGGGCGTTCGGCGAGGCGGCGCATGTACCAGGGAAACCAGTGCTCACCGTAACTGACGAGCACGCGGAGGCGCCTGCCCTCCGCGGCGAGGCGCGCCTGCTGGCCCCGCTGGATGCCGTACAGCATGGCGAATTCGTAGGCGGACGAGGGCACGTCGTGCTGCGCGATATACGCCGCCAGCCGGTCCGCGAGCGGGACGTCATGGGTGGCGATGTGCAGGAG
>JALZOC010000338.1 GCA_030857365.1 Acidobacteriota bacterium | reverse complement strand
CCTGATCACCTCCCGTGACCTCGTGCGGCGGAGGCGCATGCCCTTTGCCACGCGCGACGACCGCGGGCGCCTGCGCGTCGGGGCCGCCATCGGGGCGACCGGTGACTACCTCGAACGGGCGGCGGAGCTCGTCCGCGCCGGCGTGGACGTGCTGGTGATCGACATCGCGCACGGCCACTCCGTGGTCATGGAGCGCGCGATGGCGCAGTTCAGGAAGAAGTTTCCCGACGTCGAGCTGATTGCGGGCAATGTCGCCACGGCGGACGGCGCGCGCTTCCTCGCCGACTGCGGCGCAGACGGCATCAAGGTGGGTATTGGGCCGGGCGGTGGATGCACGACCCGCATGACGACGAGCTACGGCGTGCCGCAGGTGCAGGCCCTGGTCGAATGCCGGCTGGCGGTTGCGGGCACCGACGTGGCGGTGATCGCCGATGGCGGGATCAAGCGCCATGGCGCCGTGCTGGAGGCGCTTCTCTTCGGGGGAGACTGCGTCATGCTGGGCAGCGCGTTTGCCGGCACCGAAGAGGCCCCGGGAGAGGTCGTTCACAAGTCCGTGGTGCTCCCCGATTCGCAGAAGGCCGTGAAGGTTCCCTTCAAGGTGCTCCGGGGGATGGCGTCCCTGGAGGCGATTCGCGACCGGCTGGACGTCGAGGACGCGGACAAGGTGGAGCTCGAAGCCATCGGCGCCGAGGGCATGGAAATCAGCGTGCCGGCGCGCGGCTCGGCGCGCACGGTCGTCCGCGACATGATCAAGCACCTCTGCTCGGCGATCAGCTACGGGGGGGCTTCGTCGCTCGGCGAACTGCGCGCCCGTTTCTGGGCGGACCCGGAGCGGTTCCTGATCAGGCAGTCCGCCTCGGCGCGGCGTGAATCGTACGAACGGTGAGCAGCCTACGGGAGCGCTGGACGGGGGCGCGTGATGGTCTCGAGTATTTGGGCGGGCGAGTCGGCGAACATTTCGTCGCCCCGAAATCCTCCCTCACCGAACCGGTAACCGAATCCGTACCGGACCAGACAGATGCTCGTATTGGCGTTTCGAGCAGTTTGAAGATCGATCGGTGAATCTCCTACCATCAGCGTGCGTTCGGGCGTTACGCCAGCGAGGACCATGAGGCGCAACAGCCCCGCAGGGTCCGGCTTGCGCCCGCTCGGCGTGTCGCCTCCTGCCACCTCGCCGAAGTACTGCCGCAGTCCGAGCCCCTCCAGGATCAGTTCGGTCGGGCGCTGCGGCTTGTTCGTGAGCACGGACAGCGGCACCCGGCGCACCAGCCGCGCGAGCGTCTCTTCGGTGCCGGGATACGGGCGCGTGTGCTCGAGCAGCCGTTCGCCGTAGTGCGCGAGGAACCGATCGAGCGCGCCGGGCGTCGCCGGATCGAGCCCTGCAGCCGTGAGGGCGCGCCTGACCAGCAGGGCGGCTCCTTCACCGACCATGGCGGTGATGTCGGCGTCGGCCAGTCGAGCTCCGCCCAACTCCTCGACCAGCGCGTTAGCCGCGTTCGCGATGTCGCGGTGCGAATCCACCAGCGTGCCGTCCAGGTCGAACACGATCAAACCAAACATCCGCTGCGGAGATTACCATCCGAGAGGCGAGCTCCGATGGGTCAGTGGCCGGCGCGACAGCAGGAGGCGGGTCGGATTGTCGGAGGGCAGGTTCATGGTCACCCCGTTTCGGCTGTGGGAAACGGCGAGCATCGGGTACTTCGCGTACACCGCGGCTGCGGCAATCGCCATCCCGACCCTCACGCGGGCGGCCCGGGTGCGGTCGCTGACACTATCGCTGGCCGGCCTGCTCCTCGCGCTCCTGGCGATGATGCTCCCGCAGTCGGCTGTCCTCCACGGCTGGGTACTGCCCCCGATGCTCCTGCTCGTCGGCTACTGGAGCAGCGGCGTGCTGTTCACGGGACCGATGCTCGGCGTCGAACGGGTGCTGCAGGGCGTCGATCGCGCCTTGCAGATCAGGCGCTTCTCAGCACGGCTTCCGCGATTGCTGGCCGAGTTTCTCGAGCTCTCGTACGCGGCCGTCTACCCCATGGTACCCATCGGACTCGCGCTCTATACCTCCGCCGCAGCAAAGCCGACGCCGGCGCTGGACGCGGAACGGTTCTGGGCGGTGATCCTGCTCGTCGACTACATCTGCTTCGCCACGCTGCCCTGGGTTCAGACACGCCCGCCGCGGCAGCTCGAACCAGGCGAGCCGTGGAACGCCACTCTTCGCACGATCAATCTGCGGCTCGTAAACGCCGCCAGCATCCGCGTCAACACGTTTCCAAGCGGCCATGCGGCCGAGGCGCTCGCCGTGGCGTTGATGGCGCTGGAAGTCTCGCCTGGCCCGGTCGGATTAGGAATGCTGCTGGCCGCCGTCGCCGTCACCGCAGGCGCGGTGCTCGGGCGATATCACTACGCCGCCGACGCCGCGGCCGGCTGGATGGTTGCGGGCGTCGTGTTTCTTGCCGTGAGAAAATTTTAGGTTCTGGCGGTAAAACCATAAAACCCAAAAACTTGAAACCTCGAGGATCAAAGATTATGCGCACCGCGCTGACGTCGGGCCTCTTGTTCGTCGCCGGGCTGAAGCTGCTCGTCTGGTGGATCGAGCCGCGGATGGCGTTCTTTCCCATTCGTGGTGTGCAGGAGACGCCGGCAGCGGCCGGGCTGCCGTTTACCGACGTGTCGATCCGGACAGACGACGGAGAGACCCTGCACGCGTGGTGGCTGGAGCATCCCGAACCGGTGGCCCAGGTGGTGTTTTTTCACGGAAACGGCGGAAACCTGTCCGTCTGGCTCGACGTGATTGCCGGCTTGAGACGGCACGGCTGCAGCGTGCTTGCGGTGGACTATCGAGGGTATGGAGCCAGCACCGGGCGGCCGACCGAAAAGGGCCTGTACCGGGATGCCACAGCAGCCGTGCGCGCCTTCAACGAGCGGTTTCGCCGAAGCGGCACTCCCGTCGTCTACTGGGGGCGCTCGATTGGGAGCCCCGTCGCCGCATCCGTGCAGCACATGGCCGCGGACGGCCTGGTTCTCGAAAGCCCCTTTCCAAACATGCGCGCGATCTTTTCGGGAAACCCGATCATGCGCGTGCTGAGTCTGTTCTCGTCGTACCGCTTTCCGACAACGGGCTTCCTGCGCGACTACCGAGGGGCGCTGCTCGTCATCCATGGCGATGCGGACTCCATCATTCCATTCAGCGCCGGGCGCCGGGTGTTCGATGACGCACCGACGGCACGAAAGACCTTCGTCGCGGTGCCCGGCGCGGACCACAACGATCTGCACATCGCAACCCCGCCCGTCTACTGGCTGGCGATCGAGGGGTTCCTGAAGGGGCTCCCGGCCGCGGCCAGTCAGGCAGGTGCGGCGGATTCCCGTTGACCGACGCCTCTCTATCGTTCGGGGCCGAGTGCGCATAAGATCGGGCAATGGCGGCGTCCTCACCAACATCGCGGCCCCTGCAACATTGGCGGCCCTCCGTCCGGACGCTCCTGCTCGTCGCGGCCCTGCTGGCGGCCGTTGCCCCATGGCATCGGCTCCACGCCGGAAGGTTGGCCGACCCGGATTACCTCGGGCTGTACCGCCAGGGCGTTACGTTCGCGGCGTTCCTCGAGCACGCGCGCGCGCGGCCCGACGAGTGGAAGCAGCGGTACAACGATGCGGCCGTGACCCCGGACAGCGTGACGCGCATGCGTGCGCTGCCGGAGCGCCGATTCCTCCTCGTGGTGGCCGAGGACTGGTGCACCGATTCCATGAACAGCATTCCGTATGTGGCGCGGCTCGTGGACGGTGCGCCCGAACGACTGGCGCTGCGCATCATCGATTCCACGCTTGGCCGGGCCGTCATGGACGCTCACCTGACGCCCGACGGCCGGGCTGCCACGCCGACGATCGTCGTGCTTCGTGAGGACGGATCACCCGTGGGTTCCTGGGTCGAACGCGCGTCAACCGCACAGGCCTGGTTCCTCGAGCAGCAGAAGAGCGTTACGCGGCAAACTCTGCGGACGCAGTTGCGGCAATGGTATGCCGACGATGACGGCCGTACGACAGTCGGAGAGATCGCCGCGCTCCTGGAGCGGTAAAGGAACAAGAATGATCTATTCAGCCGCTCTGTTCGCTCACTCCTGGCTCCGGTGGGCTGTCATCATCGCCGGCCTCGTCGCGCTCGTTCGCGCCCTGCTCGGAGCCACCCGCAAGAGCCCGTGGACGCCGGCGGACGACCGCGCGGGCTTCTGGTTCCTGATGACACTCGACGCCCAGGTGGCGATCGGCCTGGTGCTGTATTTCCTCAGTCCTGTCACCTCCCAGGCGCTGCAGGATTTCGGCGCTGCCATGAAGGACAGCGTGATGCGGTTCTGGGCCGTGGAACATTTGTTTGGAATGCTCATCGGGATTGCCCTGGCGCACATCGGGCGGGCCAG
>JALZOC010000337.1 GCA_030857365.1 Acidobacteriota bacterium | reverse complement strand
GGCGACCCCCGGGGTGACCGTGCAGGTGCACTTCAACGGCTGGCCCACCAGGACCGCCGATGGCCAGGTGGTCGACGACAGCGCCGCGCTCGACGCGGCGGACGCGGTGCTGATCTACGCGGACGGCGGCCGGAATCATCCCGCCATCCAGGGCGACCGGATCAAGGTCATCGATGCGCTTGCCGCCAGGGGCGTCGGGCTCGGCTTCGCGCACTACGGCGTCGAGGTGCCGGCCGGCCCGCCCGGCGAGGCGATGCACCGATGGGTTGGGGGCTTCTACGAGAATCTGTACTCGGTCAACCCGATGTGGAAGCCGCCGTTCGAGAAGTTTCCGACGCACCCCGTCACCCGCGGCGTGCAGCCCTTCGCGACGCATGACGAGTGGTACTTCAACATGCGGTGGACGGCGGATCCGGCCGCCAAGGCGCGGATCACGCCGTTGCTCGTCGCGACGCCGACCGACGAGGTC
Organism: Acidobacteriota bacterium; assembly: GCA_030857365.1. GTDB lineage: Bacteria > Acidobacteriota > Vicinamibacteria > Vicinamibacterales > 2-12-FULL-66-21 > JALZOC01. The sequence continues at coordinate 3,939 of JALZOC010000337.1, read as the reverse complement.
CGCAAGGGCCCGTACGTCTCGCCCAAAGGCCCCTACGATCACATCATCGCGGACAGCGGCAAGGCGGAAACGATGATGTGGGTGTACGAGCGGCCGGATGGCGGCCGGAGCTTCGGGTTCACGGGGGGCCACACGCACATCCACTGGGGTGACCGGAACCAGCGGAAGGTGATGCTGAACGCGCTGCTGTGGCTCGCGAAGGTCGAGGTGCCGGCGCGCGGCGTCGAAGACGCGATCACCGAGGCCGATCTCACGACGAATCTCGACGACAAACCCCAGCGGCAGCGTCCGCAATAGTAGGGAGAATTTCCATGTCAAAACTCGGATGGGACGGTTGGCGGCTCCTGCCGATCGTCATCGTCGCGCTTCTGCTCCCGCACCTGGTGTCCGCGCAGGCGGTCACCGGCACCATCTCCGGTACGGTGGCCGACCCGCAGGGGCAGGTCATACCGGGCGCCACGATCACCGTCATCAGCGAAGCGAATAACGATTCGCGGGTCGCGGTCAGCGACGACAAGGGAGACTTCCAGGTCACCAACCTCCAGCCGGGCATGTATACCGTGCGCGTCGCGCTCGAGAGTTTCCGCACACTCGAGCGGAAGAACGTGGTGCTGAGTGCGGCCGAGCGCCTGTCCGTGGGCACCCTGGCGCTCGAGGTGGGCGGGATCGGCGAGACGGTCGTGGTCGAGGCGCGCGGCACGCACGTCAACACCGCGGAGACACAGCACAGCGGGGTCATCACGGCTACGCAGATCGAACAGGTCCAGGTGCTCGGCCGCGATGTGACCTCGATCATGCGGCTTTTGCCCGGCGTTCGCTACGAGAACACCGTGGACTCGCTCGGGATGAGCTTCGGCACGAACGTGCCGAATGTCGGCGGCGCGCGCCGCGACTGGAGCAACGTCGTCGTCGACGGCGTCGTGGCGAACGAAGTGGGCAACAGCAGCCTCATGGCGCAGCAGATCAACCTGGATGCGATCGCGGAAGTGCGCGTGCTGCTGAACTCGTACCGCGCGGAGTACGGCCGCGCCGGTGGAGGCCAGGTGCAGATCGTGAGCAAGGGGGGCGGGACGAAGTATCGCGGCAACCTGTACTACTACGGCCGCAACGAGATGTTGAATGCGAACAACTTCTTCAACAACCGCTCGAACATCAAGAAACCGCGCTACCGGTTCAACACGTACGGCGGCAACCTCGGGGGACCGGTTCCCGGCCTCGACAGCAAGCTGTTCTTCTTCTATTCAATCGAGGCGCCGATCGTCAGCCGCCCGGGTCCGGCACGCAACTGGACGATGCCGACCGACCGCGAGATGCAGGGAGACTTTTCGCAGACCCTCGACAGCCAGGGGCGTCTGATCAACATCAAGGATCCGCTGCGCGAGGGCGCGTGCAACGCCGTCACGGGGGGACCGGGGTGCTTCCCCGGAAACATCATCCCGTCCAGTCGCATCAACTCGAACGGCCGCGCCCTGCTCAACATGCTGCCGCGCGCCAACAACTTCGATCGGGCCTTCACCCAGGGGCAGTTCAACTACACGACCCAGGAGAACGCCACGAATCCGAAGATGAACAATATCGTGCGCGTGGACTGGCGGCCCTCGTCGACCGACAGCTTCTACTTCACCTTCAAGGACTGGTACTCGGACCAGCGCGGGAGCGAGATCACCGCCGGCCCGAACAAGTGGGGCTTCTTCAACACGCATTACCTGAACACCGACCGCGGCGTGAGCGCGAACTACACGAAGGTGCTCCGGTCCAACCTCGTGAGCGACACTGACTTCGGCACGCGCCAGCAGACCGAGCAGTTCTATCCGCTGACGCAGGGCGACTGGGACAGGATTACGCGCTCGAACGTCGGGTTCAACCTGGGGCAGTTCCATCCCGAACTGAACCCGCGAAACGTCATCCCGAAGGTGAACTTCAACGTTCCGAACGCGCCCAACTTCACGTTCGACAACCGCCTCGTGGACCAGGGAGAGGCGTGGCTGACGTCGGTGCGATCGAATCTCACCTGGATCAAGGGCAGCCACTCGCTCAAGGCCGGCGTCTACGTGGAACAGTCGCGCAACTCCGAGGGGAACGGCGGCGTGGGCGCCGGTCCGTGGGCCGGGCAGTTCACCTTCAACACGGACACGAGTAATCCGTTCGACACGAACTACAGCTATGCAAACGCCCTCATCGGTTCGTTTCAGAACTACACCGAGATTGACAAGTTCTCGGAAGTGAAGGGCAGCCGCATGATCGGGGAGTCCTACATCCAGGACACGTGGAAGGCCAGCCGGCGCCTGACCCTCGACTTCGGCGTGCGCTTCCTCTGGTACCAGCCGTGGTTTTCGAAGGAGCTCGCGTCGGTGTTCGTGCCCGAGCGGTACGATCCGGCGAAGGCGGCGCGGCTCTACCAGCCGGCGCGGATCAACGGTGTGAACGTCGCACTCGACCCCGCCACCGGTCAGACGCTCCTGCCCATCTTCGTCGGTACGTTCGTTCCCGGCGTCGGCGATCGCTACAACGGCATGGTGAGCAGCGACGACCCGGCGTACCCCCGCGGCTTTCGCGACAGCCAGGGCATCGAGCCGGAGCCGCGGCTGGGCCTGGCGTGGGACATCGCGGGCGACGGAAAAACGGCGCTCCACTCGAGCGTCGGCCTGTACCACAACCCCCACGTGAACGCGAATGGTCTCGATGCGATGGCGAGAAATCCGCCCGCGCAGAACACGCCGCAGATCATCTACGGCACCATGGACACGCTCCTGTCCGCCGGTGCACAGGGGGCCTTCGCGAACAGGCCCAGCTCCGTGTTCGGCATCGAGCGGGACGCGAAGACGCCGAAGAGCTACAACTACTCCGTGGGCGTCCAGCGTGAGGTCGGGTGGGGCACGGTGATCGACGTAACGTACGCCGGCTTCCAGATGCGGAACGCCGAGATGTCGACCAATATCAATCCTGTTCCAGACGGGGCACGCTTCCTGGACGTCAACCCGCAGAACGCCGATCCGCGCAATCCAGCCAGTGCGAAGCCGTCAGAGTTCCTGCGTCCGTATACCGGATACCAGGACATCACCATCCGGTCCCACTTCGGCACGGCGTACTACAACTCGCTGCAGGTGCAGCTCAACCGCCGGTACATCGGCGGACTGCAGTTTGCCGTGGCCTACACGCTCGCCAAGACGGTGGCAGACGGCACGAGCTACAACCCCCTTCGGCCGGGGAAAGCGTGGAACGAAGCGCCTGAGGGCTCGACACAGTTCCACAACTTCATCATGAACTACACGTGGGACGTGCCGAACGGCAGCCGGATGTGGAACAACCTGCTCACGCGGGGACTGCTCGACGGGTGGCAGGTCTCGGGCGACACGGCGCTCGTGAGCGGCGACTGGGCGGGCGCGAGCACTTCGACCACCGACAACTTCGACTTCACGGGAGGCGATGGCGGCACCCGGCCCAGACTCGTCGGAGACCCGGTGTGCAGCAGCAACTGCGATCCAACCCCGGGCACCGCCGGAAGCTATCTGAACACGGCGGCCTTCGGGCGGCTGGCGGGCCGAGGCGATTACGGCAATGCGCCACGCACGTTCTTCCGGTTGCCGAAGATCGTCAACTCGAACATCTCCGCGTTCAAGAACTTCACCGTCGGAGGCAAGCGGCTCCAGTTCCGCTGGGAGATGTACAACGTGTTCAACCAGGTGAACTGGTCCAACATCAACACCAACGCGCAGTTCAACCCGGCCGGCGAGCAGGTGAACGCCAACTTCGGCAAGGCGACCGCGGCGCGGGACCCGCGCATCATGCAGGGGGCGCTGCGCTTCACGTTCTGATCAAGAGCTGCCGGCTTCCAGCTCCCAGCTCACGGATCGAGGGCGGGGCGTCCAGCCCTGCCCTCGATCGGCAAAGCGAATGAAAAAGCTTTCAACCGTGCTCGTGTGCGCCGCCCTGCTGGGA
>JALZOC010000336.1 GCA_030857365.1 Acidobacteriota bacterium | reverse complement strand
GAGCGGAGCCGGGCGCCCTGGCACAGCGTCGCGGTCGCGACCGTTTCGATCCCAAGCCGTCGTGCGAGACGCAATCGCGCCGGGCCTTCTTCTGGCGGGAGGACGCCGGAGCGCACCGCCATCCAGAGCACGTTGGCCAGCTCGGCCTCCCAGTGCGCAGGCGCGAGGAGGTCCAGCCCTGTGCGGAGCGCGTGCCGGGCCTCTTCCACGAACGCCTTGGTGCCGAGCAGCAGATACGCCACGACGTTCGTGTCTACGACGACCTTCACGGGCGCCCGACGCCCATCCACGCATCAATTTCCGTGGCCGTGGGCCGTCGCGCCTGCTTGCTCCATCCTGCCTCGATCTGGTCGAGCACGGCCAGTCGCTCGGCGACATATCCCTCGATCAGATCCCGGACTTCTTGTTCCATCGATCGGTTATGCCTGCGGGCGAGAGCTTTGAGCGACTGGACGACCTTGGGAGGGACGTTCCGAACGGTAATCGTGGGCATCGCAACTCCTATGCTGGCATTATGCTAGCATAGACGCCGCCCGACGAGCGGGAGCGCGCGTTCGCCGGACCGGCTCCTCAGGCCAGCCTTCTCATCGCCACTGGCGGGGCACCGGGGGGGCCGCCGCCGCCTGCTGAGCCGGGGTATTTTCGCTTCGTCTTTGGGGCAGTCGAGTACAGAATAGCGCCCGGAGGTCGCACGGTGCTCCGCGCCCGACGGGTTTGCGCTCTACTGGCCGCCCTTCTCCTGGTCATGACCGCCGCTCCGGCGGCACACCCGCAGAGCGCCAATGCCGGCGCCGCGCTGTCGGAGGTCTCCGTACCGGGCGGACTGCAGGCCGCGCTCGCAGCCGCAAAGGACCCCGTCGGCGCCGATCGCAGCCAGTTCCTCCTCGAGTTCATCCGCCGCACCTACGACATGTCGATCATGTCGAAGGGAGATCCGCGCGAAATGGCGCGGCAATCACTCCTTTCGCATTTCGAGGCGGCGGCGAGTCGCTCCACCGCGGCCGCGGCGGACACGCTGCCGCTCCCGCTGACGCCCGCGATCTGGACCGACGTCGTGTTCGGTGGCCGCGCGACGCCCGCTACGCTCCTGCCGTCCATCGCGGGATCGCGCGACGCCTCTCTCCTGTATTACGGCCTGATGTCGCTCGACGACAGCACGCGCGCATGGATCGCATCGGACCAGGCGCTCGTCGCCGACCTCGCCACACGGTATGCCTCGGCATTCGTTGTGGCGGCGCCCGGCTTGCGCGTGAGCAGCGGGACCATCCAGGTGCCTGGCGGTCCCGACGCCCTGCCCGCGTGGGAGGCGCTCGTCGGCGTCGGCACGGCGGATCCTGCACGGTTCATCCGCGCCCTGCTCGCCGCGTCCCCCCTGCCGTACTTCCTCGGATCGATCGCGCAGCTGACCCCCGCGCAGATCCGCTTTGCCTTGAGCCTCGATGCCGCCGACCCGGCGGCACGGGCCGCCGCCGCCCGCCGGCTGCACGACGTGTTCGGCCTCGTCGGGTGGCGGGTCGAACAGCGCACGTTCTGGCGCCCGCCGCTCGATCCGGCGCTGCTCGTCGCCGACCTGGAGTCCGACGACGAGGGACGCCCGATCCTGCCCGGAACGGAGGCATTCTGGACGGCGGTGCTTCGCGGGGGCGATCCCGGCCAACCCGCGGAGGGCGCCGCCCGCCGGCTCACGGAGGGCCCGCCCGTCGATCTCGGATGGCTGTGCGCGCGGATTTTCACGGGAGACCCGTTCGAGCGCCGCCGTCAGTTCGATCTCGTGCTCTTTGCGTCGCGCACAGTGCGGCGGGTCGTTGCGGAGAACGCGCACGACGCCGTGACCACTCTCCGGGCCGCGAGCGCGTACCCGGCGCTCGCAGCAACGCTCGAGCGCGCCCGCGTGCCAGACCTGACGACGTTTGCGGCCGCCGCGCGGCGGGCGTCGCTGCTGTCTGCAATCGGTGACGACACGCGGAGGGCACGCGCGCAGGCACAGTTCCAGGGCACGCTGGCGCTCCTGGCACGGTCGACACAGCGCGGCGGAGTGCCCTCCTCGTCTCTCCCCGGCGTCGTGCGGTCGCTGGCCGCCGTCGACGTGAACGACCGCGGCGAGTACGAGGGCCGGCTCGTCGGCTGGCTCGATGCGTTCGTGAAGGACCACGAACCGTCCTCTCTCACCCTGCCGCCCGGCGCGTGGCGAGAGTCGTACGATGATCCGCTGGTCCAGGGGGTCGCCGGGGAGTTCGAGCGCGCGATCCTCCGCCTTGCGGCCGGGTCCACGGCCGTGCCGCCTCGCGTCCTCACGTGGGAGGGGACCCGGTATCGCGTCGACCTCGCGACAGCTGACGCCGTCCGCATGGCGCGGCTCCTTGGAGAACACCATCTTCCGTATCTCTCGTCCGCGCGGCAGCTGCTGGGGATCGCCGACGCGCTCGGCGCCGACGGCCTCACGCTGGAACTGGTGCGGCGGCAAGCCGACGCGCTCGCGCTCGTCGGGCAGGACGTCGGATGGGAAGGCCCGGGGGCCACCGCGGCGGATCTGTATCGTGACGTGGCCGGGCCGCTGCGGCGGATGACGCGTGCCGGGGATGAGCGCCGCGCGGCGCGGCTCGCGCCGGCTCTCCGCGCGCTGGCTGACGACCTTCTCGCTCGCGGGTTGACGGCAGTCGTGTATGCGGCGGCGATGGGTCAGCCCGATCGTGCCACGATCCTGGCGGGGGACGCGGCCGCGCGCCACGAATTCCGCGGCACCTCCGGGGGCGCCCGCGAGGCCGGTCCGTGGCAGCTGCCGATCGTCAGCACGGGGACGCTTCCGGGCGGCCGCTGGCGTGTGTCCGGCTCCCTGCTCGGTCTCGACCTGGCTCTGGCCGAGTTCTCGCTCGTCCGGCTCTCCTCGAAGCCCCCCTCGAGAAAGCCCACGATGAGCGATCAGGATCAGCGAGGGATGACGGCCATCCTCGCGCTCGCCGAGCCGGCCGTGCTGACGGACGCGGATCGCGAAGCGGTCGTGGAGGCGCTGCGCAAGGGGCGTGATCGGCTTGCCGCCGTGCGCACGCCCGGCGACGCGCGTGCCGTGGCGGACGAGATCCGCCTGGCGGCCGTGCGCCGGACCCTTCTGCCGTGGGTAGCGGCCCACGATCCCGAACGCCTCGCGGCATTCCTCTCTCCAACCGAGCTGCTGTGGCTCGGTCTCGAGACCAGACCGGTGGGCCCCAGCCTGCAGGCGTGGGGCGCGCGGCGGCTCGGCTGCCTCTGCATCCGCCTGCTGGATCGCCGTCCCTGGGAAACGCTCGCCGGCCGCTGGAATCTGGGCCTGCTCGCAAGCGCGTTTCCCGACCTGAACCTGCGCCTCGCGGAGCTGCTGACCGAACTGCAGATGCCCGCATCGCTCCTCGTCCCGGTGCTCGCGGCGGCAACGATCGACTTCAACGAGAATGCCACGAGCCGCGACCCGGACGATCGGCGGGGGCCCGTCGAGTTCGTGCAGGCGCTCGGCACCGAGCGCGTCGAGCAGTATCTCGGGCTGCTCACGTCCGGCGGTCCGCTCGTGCCGATCGAAGCGGCGCGTGGGGATGCCGCTCCGGATACGACCAGCGCCGGAGCGCCGCGATGAGGAGCGCCTGGCTCGCGGCGGTCCTGCTCCCCGCGCTGGTGTCGCTCGGCTTCAGCGGGCCCCAGGCGGTCCAGCCGACCCTCCGGATCACCTCGCCGGCCGCCGACGACATCATCGCAGGCAGCACCCGCCTGCAGGCGGTCATCGCCCCGCCCGAGAGTGTGCAGTCCGTCACGTTCTACGTCGACGGCCGCGTCGTGTGTACGGTGGAGCGTCCACCGTTCGGCTGCGCGTGGGATCCCGGTTCCGTCGTGCGCGCCCACCATGTGCGCGTGGTGGCGATGCTCGCGGACAAGCGGCGGCTCGTGGCCAACCTGCACACGAAGGATCTCGGGTACGCCGAGCGCGTCCGTACGGAGGCGGTGCTGGTCCCCGTGATCGTCACGAACGGCGGCCAGTTCGTCCGCGGGCTGAAGCAGCAGGATTTCGAGGTGTTCGAGGACGGCGTCAGGCAGCCCGTCGCCAGCTTCGTGAACGAGGACGCGAAGCTCGATCTCGTCCTGGCGGTCGACGTCAGCGGCAGCATGGAGGGGGCCCTCGACGGGGTCAAAGCGGCGGTCAGGCAGCTCCTGTCGAAGCTCCGGACGGGAGATGCCGCCACGCTGGTCGGCTTCAACGACACCGTCTTCATCGCCGCCGAGCGGGAGACGGACGCCCGCGTGCGGGACGAGGCTGTCAATCTGCTGACCTCGTGGGGGGGCACGGCGCTGTATGACGCGACGATCCGCACCCTCAACATGGTGAGCCGCGACTGGGGCCGAAAAGGCGTCGTGATTTTCTCCGACGGCGACGACCAGAACAGCAT
>JALZOC010000335.1 GCA_030857365.1 Acidobacteriota bacterium | reverse complement strand
GGGCCATGGTGAGAAGTCGACCGAGGGGAACGAGCGGAGCGGATACAGCACGATAACCGCCTCGCTCACCTCGGACAATTTCCTCACCGACAAGCTGGTGCTGGCGCAGCAGAAGGACGTCCCCGAGGACGCCTCGGTCCTGGTCATCGCCGGTCCGAAGACGGACTTCTTCCCCGCGGAGGTGGAGGCGCTGAAGCGGTACCTGGCGAAAGGCGGCAAGGTGCTCTTCCTGCTGGATCCACCCGATCGGGCGGATGCTCCGGAGGTGGCGAACCTGGCGACGCTCCTCAAGGAGTGGGGGATTGAGATCGGCAGCAACGTGGTCGTGGACGTGAGCGGAATGGGCCAGTTGCTCGGCACCGACGTGTCGGTTCCGGTCGCGGTCAAGTACGAGCCGCACCCGATCACCGACCGGTTCAACCTCCTCACCGCGTATCCACTCGCGCGTTCGGTCTCGCCCGTCGCGGGCGGGAGCGAAGGTCGAACGGCGCAGGGCCTCGTCAGCACGAGCGCGAACAGCTGGGCGGAGAGCAACATCAAGGAACTGACGACGAGCGGGAAGGTCGCACGGGAGCTGGACAAGGGGGATAAGGCCGGTCCTGTTTCGCTTGCCGCCGCGGTTTCCGCGCCCGCGGCCGACGCTCCCTCCGCAGCGGCGCCGGCTGGCGACCCGGCGAAGCCGGGCGACCCGGCAAAGCCTGGCAACCCGGCCGATCCACCCAAGCCGGAGACCCGCATCGCGGTCTTCGGTGATTCCGACTTCGTGACCAATGGATACCTTGGCATCCCCGGGAACCGCGATCTCTTCCTCAATACGATCAACTGGCTTGCACAGCAGGAAAACCTGATCTCGATTCGCCCGCGCGAGCCGGGGAACAGCACGCTGAACCTGACGGCGGACGCGGCGCAGCGGATCTTCTGGCTGTCGATCGTGATCATTCCCGGATTGATCGTCGCCGCGGGTGTCCAGACCTGGTGGCGGAGGCGCTGATGCAGCGGGCTCGCAGCTTCATCGTTCTGCTGGTCATCGCGATCCCGCTCTTCTGGTACGCGTATCGCGAGTCGAAAAAGGGCCCTGTGGATGACGGGCCGAAACGCGACAAGGTTTTCAGTGTGGACGCCGGCAAGATCGAGGAGCTGGAGATCAAGCACGAATCCGGCGAGCGGACGACGCTCAGGCGCCAGGGTTCCGAGTGGGCCATCGCCCAGCCGATCGCAGCGCCTTCGGACGAGGCGACGGTCAACGGCATCACGTCGAACCTCGCGTCGATGGAAGTCCAGCGCGTCATTGAAGAGAATCCGAACGACGTCTCGGAGTTCGGCCTGGCGTCTCCTCGCGTGGAGGTTGCATTCAAGGCAGCCGGCGCGCAGCAGCGCCTGCAGATCGGCGAGAAGACGCCGTCGGGAACCGACGTCTACGCACGGATCGCGGATCAGAAGAAGGTCTTTCTTATTTCGTCGTTCCTCGAGTCCACCTTCAACCGCAGCTCGTTCGATCTCCAGGACAAGTCGGTCCTGAAGCTGGACCGCGAGAAGGTCGATACGCTTGCGGTCAGGGCCGGGCAGGAAGTCCGGTTCGCGAAAGCCAACGGCGAGTGGGCCCTCAAGGCTCCCGTCGAAGGGCGCGCGGAGTTCAGCGCGGTCGACGGGCTCGTGTCGCGGCTCGCCGGGCTCCAGATGAAGTCCATCGTTCCCGAGCCGGCGGCGCCACAGAAGTACGGGCTCCAGAAACCCGCCGCCACCGTGCAGATTGGTTCGGGATCTTCCCAGGCGACGCTCGTGCTCGGGGCGCCGGCCGCGGACGACACCGTTTACGCCAGGGATCTGGCGCGACCGGCGGTCTTCACCGTCGACGCATCGCTGCTGGAGGACCTGAAGAAGGACCCATCGGAATACCGGCAGAAGGATCTGTTCGATGCGCGGTCGTTCAACACGAGCCGCGTCGAAATCCAGCACAAGGGGCAGTCGAGCACGTTCGAGAAGAGCACCGCGAAGGACAAGGACGGCAAGGACGTTGAAAAGTGGAAGCAGGTCGCCCCGGCTGCCCGCGATGTCGACGCCGCGAAGGTCGAGGCGCTCATCTCCGCCGCCACCGCCGCCCGGGCCACCTCGTTTGCTCCCTCGAGGACGAAGATCGACGCGAAAAACCCTGAACTGACGGTGAGCCTCAAGTACGACGGCGACAAGGAAGAGCGCGTCATATTCGTCCGCGACGGAACAACGGTGTATGCCGTCCGCGGCGGGTCGAGCGATGTACCGGGGGCAGCCATCGTTGATGCCGGAACCGTGGAGAACGTGGTGAAGGCGCTCGAGGCACTCAAGTAGCCGCGCGTCCAGCTTTCCGCCGGCTCTTGCTCGCGGGTCTTCTCGCTCTGTCGGGGTGCGCCCTCCGCCAGACGTCGATTTCCCCTGCGGCGCCCCACCCGGCCGTCCTGGCGATTCGCTCGGACCTCGCGCGTGTCTTCGGCGCCCCGCTCATGCACCGTGGTGTCTGGGCGGTGGACGTTGTGTCGATGGCTACGGGCGAACACCTGTACAGCTTGAATGCCGGCAGGTGGATGATGCCGGCGTCCAACATGAAGATCGTGACGCTGGCTGCGGCCGCCGAGACGCTTGGATGGGACTACCGGTTCAGGACGACTCTCGAGGCCCTCGGCTCCATCACGAATGGCGTCCTCCACGGTGACCTGATCGTCCGGGGGAACGGCGACCCGACGATCGGCTCGAGAAACGACCGGGCGGAGGGGGTATTCCAGGAGTGGATCGCGGCCCTCGGCGCCGCAGGCGTGAGCGCCATCGAGGGAAGGATTGTCGGAGACGACCAGTCGTTCGACGAGGAAGGGCTTGGCGCCGGGTGGGCGTGGGATTACCTGCAGTATCGCTATGCGGCGCCTGTCGGCGCGCTCGAGATCAACGAGAACAGTGCCTCGCTCGACGTGCTTCCCGGGAGCTGGCAGGGAGCGCCGGCCGTCCTGAGGCTTGCTCCGGGATCAGGGTTGACGCTGCTGAACCGCGCAATCACCGGTCCGCCAGGGTCGCAGGATGTGATCGAGTACCGGCGCCGGATCGATCGGCCCGAGCTCGAAGTGATCGGGTCGGTCCCCGCGGATGCCGGCCCAACGCGGTACTTTGTCGCGGTCGTGAACCCCACGCTCTATTTTGTCCGCTCGCTGAAGGATGCACTGGCGGCCGCCGGAGTAACCGTGAGCGGCGAAGCGGTTGACTTCGACGACATCTCCGCCGGGCTGCCGGTGCTCCCGCCAACGCCCCCGCGCGTACTGGCTTCGACCGAGTCACCCCCGCTGCGCGAGATGGCCGCGGTGCTGATGAAGGTCAGCCAGAACCTGTACGCCGAGACACTGCTGAAGGCGCTCGGTGCGTCACGCGGAGGACTGGGGACCGCGGAAGGTGGCCGGCTCGCAGTACGCCGGGTCCTCTCCGGCTGGGGTGTGCCGGAGGATGCCTACACGATGTACGACGGCTCGGGCCTCTCCCGCTACAACTACGTGACCGCCGCGCTCCTCACGACCATCCTCGAGCGCCTGCATCGGGACCCCCGGCACCGCGAACCGTTCCTCGCGACGCTTCCCATCGCTGGGAAGGACGGCACCCTCGCCTCGCGGCTCGAACGGACGCGGGCGGACGGAAACGCGCTCGCGAAGACCGGGTCAATCGCGAACGTGCGTGCGCTGTCGGGATTCGTGCGGACCCGCGACGATGAAGTGCTCGCCTTCTCGATCCTTGCCAACGATTTCGCCATACCGGCCGCGACGGTGGAGTACATCGCGGATATCGCGGTCGAGACGCTCGCCAACTTCACGCGGCGGTAGCCCGGCTGGCTCTGCTCGGGGGGGATTGACGATGCGCGGCGTACAATGCGCGTGTGCGCCGTATCGCCTGGATCCTCGTCGCCTCTACCCTCCTCTGCCTCGTCGGACTCGGTGTCTGGTACTACGGCGCGCCCCGTTCCGGGGGCACCGCACCGGAGACGGCCGCCCCGCTCGAAGAGGCATGGATCGATCAGCTCCACAGTCACAATCCGAAAGAGGCTGCAGCGGCCGCGGATTACGTCCGGGAGCTCGGACCCGCGGCGCTGCCCGCGATCCACGCAACGCTCCAGGATCCCGGCGCGACCGCGGAACGCGTGAAGGCCGTCCTGAAAGCGTGCGCGCTGCTCGGCACGGCGGCGGCGCCGGCCGTCGAGGATGTGGCCGAATCACTGCCGGATCCGGCGCTGACATCCGAGGCAGCCGCCGCGCTGAGCTTCATGGGGCGGGGCGCGTTCAAGCCGCTTCGTCAGGCGTTGACCAGCGACGACCCGGTCGTTCGGCGAGAGGCACTGCGCTCCATCGGCAAGCTGAAGGAACGTGCGCCGCTCGACAGCCGCGCGGTCGTGCCGCTGCTCGTCAACGG
>JALZOC010000334.1 GCA_030857365.1 Acidobacteriota bacterium | reverse complement strand
CACCGGTAGTGTGACAAACAGGAGCCAGAGCAAGGTCCCGACTCTTCGCGCATTCATGCATGGTCTCCGTCCACAACCGTGAACCAAAAGGGTGGCAGGGTTACTCGTACTGCCATTTGATGACCCATGGATCCCCCGTGCGCTCCTGAAAAGCCTTGAGCCTGGCTTTGAGCTCCGCAAGGATCTGCGCAGACTTCGGGTCTGCCGCGAGGTTGGTGGACTCGAGCGGATCGCGCTCGAGGTCGTAGAGCTCGAACGCCGGCCGCTGCGTGTACGCCTGGACGGTCCGGGGTCCGAACATCGTAAGCCCGCGGGTAAGAGCCCCCTGCCAGCTCTTCGAGGCGTACAGGTCGCTGGCGAACGGGTACGGGAGCGCATGGGCGATATTCCAGATCAGCTTGTGCGTGCGCGTGCGCACCATGCGCATAGGATAGTACATGGTGATTTCGTGGAACGTGTGCGAGGCGAACACGTCGTTCCACCCCGTCGGCGCATCCTGGTCGAGGAGGCCGAGAAACGAGCGGCCCTGGATCGCCGGGCTCTCGTTCTTGAAGCGCCCTGGCCCGACGGGCCGGGAGTCGGGAAGCGGCTCGACCTGGATACCGGCGAAGTCGAGGATCGTCGGCGTGATATCGACCCACGAGACCATCCCGGCGTTGACGCGGCCGGGCCGCTCCTGTCCTGGCTTCTTCACGATCAGCGGCAGGCGGATGCCCGGCTCGTACACGTTGGTCTTCGACCCGGGAAATGGCGCGCCGTTGTCCGACAGATACACGATGAGCGTATCGTCATAGGTCCCGGTGCGCTTCAGGGTATCGACGAGCCTCCCGAAGGCCTTGTCCACTCTGCGCACCGACGCGTAGTAGAGCGCGAGCTCTTCCCGCACCTCGGGAATATCGGGCAGCCAGGGCGGAACGATCACGTTCCGGGGATCGACACGGTCTTCGGCGTCGTGGTTGAAGGGGCGGTGCGGCTCGTTCGTGGCGTAGTAGACAAAGAACGGCTTGGCGGAATCCGCCGTGATGAACGCTTCAAGCGTGAGCAGGGTGATGGCCTGCTGGAAGTGGAAGACGCTCTCCGGCGCCACGTGGTACTTGCCGCCGCGCGCCGTCCGGTAGCCTGCGTCGGCGAGCCTCACGGGGAGGCTTCGCACGTTCGGGAACGCGCTGAAGTGGTGGTACTCGTGCTCGTGGCCGTACTGCCCGTTGCGATGGTTGTGCACGCCGCTCAGAAGAACGGAGCGGCTTGCGCTGCAGCTCGCGGTCGTCGCGAAGGCGTGAGTGAAGCGAACGCCCTCCGATGCAAGCTGGTCGAGACTGGGCGTCTTCACCACCCGGTTGCCGTAGGCGCCGAGCGCTTCGGCCCCGTGGTCGTCCGCGACGAAGAGCACGACGTTGCGCTCCGCGGCATGGGCCGAAGGAGCGAGCATCGCCAGCGTGACAGACAGCACCAGTATTCGCACCATGTCAGCCTCCCCCGTTGAAAGGTGCGCCAGTCTGACGACTTCGACGTTTTTTGGCAAGCGGCGATCGGGACGTCCTGCTCTTTTTTGGTACGCTCCCGATTCGAATCGAGTACGTTATCGGCCTGATGGAGGATCTCTCATGACGACCAGGACACGCGCGTTCGGGCGCGCGGCGACGCTCGCCGTTCTCACGCTGGCGCTCGGTAGCGTGCGGCCGGTCCAGAGCACCGGGCCGGCTGAGCTCCAGGCGCCACGCGCGGGCGGCGCCCGGCCGCTCAACGTGATCTTCGTGCTCGTGGACGACCTGCGCTTCGACGCGCTCGGGGTCATGGGCCATCCCTGGCTCGAGACGCCGCACCTGGATGCCCTCGCGCGGAGCGGCGTGCAGATGAAGAATGCGTTCGTCACGACGGCGCTGTGCTCCCCGAGCCGCGCGTCGATCCTGACCGGGCACTACGCCCACCGCCACGGGGTCGTGGACAACAATAACCCGGTGCCGCCCGGCACGACGTTCTTTCCCCAGTCTCTGCAGAAGGCGGGCTACGACACGGCCTTCATCGGCAAGTGGCACATGGGCGGCGAAAGCGACGCCCCGCAACCCGGCTTCGATCGCTGGGTGAGCTTCCGGGGCCAGGGGACCTATCTCCCGAGTAAAAACGGGCTCAACGTTGACGGCAAGGCGGTGCCGCAGCGAGGCTACATCACCGATGAGCTCACAGACTATGCGGCGGACTGGCTGAAGGCGCGCAGCAAGGATCGCCCGTTCTTCCTGTATCTGTCGCACAAGGCGGTGCACTCGGACTTCGTTCCGGCCGAACGCCACAAGGGGCGTTATGCGGACAAGCCATTCGTTCCGCCACAGACGATGGCGGATACGCCCGCGAACTACGACGGCAAGCCGATGTGGGTCCGCAACCAGCGAAACAGCTGGCACGGCGTCGACTTTCCGTATCACAGCGACCTGAACATCGCCGAGTACTACCGGCGCTACGCGGAAACTCTCCTCTCGGTGGACGAGAGCGTCGGACGCATCATGGCGCTGCTCCGGGAGCGGGCGCTGCTCGACTCCACCATCGTCATGTTCATGGGCGACAACGGGTTCGCCTTCGGCGAGCACGGCCTGATCGACAAGCGGACCGCCTATGAGTCTTCCATGCGGGTGCCGCTGCTGATGGCGGGCGGTGGGCTGCCGGCGGGCCGGGAGGTCGAAGAGGTCGTCGCGAACATCGACATCGCGCCGACCGTGCTCGAAGCGGCGGGCCTGGTGCTCCCGCAACAGGGAGCAAAGGAGGGCGGCGGACCCGCGGACGCGGGGCCCGCCCGGGTGCAGGGAGCGGCGCCGTCGCAGATGGACGGAAGGAGCTTCCTGCCACTCGCGCGCGGAGAGCGCATTCCCTGGCGCGACACACTGCTGTACGAGTACTACTGGGAGCGAAACTTCCCTCATACCCCCGCCATGCACGCGCTGCGCGGCGCTCAGTACAAGTACATCCGCTATTACGGCCTCTGGGACACGGACGAGTTGTACGACCTGCGCGCGGATCCGCTGGAAACCCGCAATCTCATACGCGATCCGGCCCATCGCGCAGTCGCGGCCCGTCTCAATACGGAGCTGTTCGACACACTCGCGGCCACCGGCGGGCTGTACATTCCCCTGGCGCCCGACCGCGGAGGACCCCAGAACCTCCGTCGTCGGGCAGGCTCGAAATCGGCGGACTTTCCACCGCACCTCTTTGCTCCGGCGGCACCCGCCACCACGACGAAATGACTGCACCACGAGTTCTTTCAATCGTCCTCGCGGGCGCCATGGCTGCGTGCGCAGGCAGCACGCCTGAGCCCGCATCGCACGATGGGCATCACCCTGCGTCAGGGGCGACGGCCACAGGCGCCACGCCGGCGACGCCATCCACGGACGCCGCATCGGCCGGTGCCGCGAAGGTGAATGCCACTCCGGCGCCGGGCCCCGCGCCCGCCGGCATGGTGTGGGTGCCGGGCGGCACATTCTGGATGGGCTGCGAGAACTGCGGCATGCCCGACGCGCTCCCGGTGCACCTGGTCGCGGTGGAGGGTTACTGGATGGACCGCACGCCGGTCACGAACGCGGAGTTCGAGAAGTTCGTGAAAGCGACCGGATACACGACCGTCGCGGAGCGCCCGCTGGACTCGAAGGACTATCCCGGCGTGCCGCGCGACAAACTGGTGCCCGGCTCCGCCGTCTTCTTCCCGACCTCGGCGCCCGTGCCACTCGACAATCCTCTGCGATGGTGGCGATACACCCCGGGCGCGAACTGGAAGCAACCCGGAAGCGGCAACCTCAAATCGCAGGCCGATCACCCCGTGGTCCACGTCGCCTTCGAGGACGCAGCGGCCTATGCGGCGTGGGCCGGCAAACGGCTGCCGACCGAAGCCGAGTTCGAGTTCGCCGCGCGGGGTGGGCTCGATCGCCATATGTATCCGTGGGGCAACGAGCTCACTCCGGGGGGCAAGGCGGTGGCCAATACCTGGCAGGGACGTTTTCCGGCAAAGGATCACGGCGAGGACGGCTACCTCGGGACCTCGCCCGTCACGGCCTTTCCCCCGAATGGATTTGGTCTCTACGACATGGGTGGGAACGTGTGGCAGTGGTGCTCCGACTGGTACCGGCCGGACACCTACGCGCCGCGGGCGCGGGCCGGCGCGGTCACCGAGAACCCGCAGGGGCCAGCCGACAGCTTCGATCCGCAGGAGCCTGGAGCCGCCAAGCGCTCGCTGCGAGGGGGATCGTACCTCTGCACCGATCAGTACTGCGCGCGGTATCTCGTGGGCAGCCGTGGGAAATCCGAAGTCGCCAGCGCGGCGTCGAACCTGGGGTTCCGGCTGGTGAGGGGGGTGGGACGGTAGCCAGTTTCATGTCATGCGTAACACCTTGCTGATCGCGGCGATCGCCCTGGCGATGACCGGGGTCTGGCCC
>JALZOC010000026.1 GCA_030857365.1 Acidobacteriota bacterium | reverse complement strand
GTCCTCGGGCGCGCAGTTCCCCTGGGGCACCACGCAGCGGGTGAACCCCATCTGGGCCGCCTCGCGGACGCGCAGCGCGGCCTGGCTGATGCCGCGCACCTCTCCCGCGAGCCCCACCTCGCCGAAGACGGCCGTGGACGGCTTGATGGCGCGGTTCCGGACGCTCGAGGCGACGGCCGCGACGATCCCCATGTCGGCCGCCGGCTCGTCGATCGTCATGCCCCCGGCAACGTTCACGAACACATCTTCACCCGCGAGGTTCAGTCCCGCGCGCTTCTCGAGCACCGCCAGGAGCAGCGAGAGCCGGTTCTGATCCACGCCGCTCGCCATCCGGCGGGCGTTCCCGTAGGAGCTGGTGCTGACGAGGGCCTGTATTTCGACGAGCATCGGGCGTGACCCTTCGACGCAGCACAGCACCGCCGACCCCGGAGCACTGGCCGGCCGTTCCGCCAGGAACAGCTTCGACGGATTCGGCACGGCTCTCAGCCCGGTGCTGGTCATCTCGAAGACGCCGAGCTCGCTGACCGCCCCGAACCGGTTCTTCACCGCCCGGACGATCCGGTGGGCATGGTGCTTCTCGCCCTCGAAATACAGCACGGTGTCGACGATGTGCTCGAGCGCCTTGGGCCCCGCCAGGCTGCCGTCCTTCGTGACGTGCCCCACGAGAAACGTGGGGATGTTCTGCCCCTTCGCCGCGAAGAGCAGCTGCGTCGCCGCCTCGCGCACCTGCCCGATGCTCCCGGGCGCGGACTGGAAGCGCAGCGAGAACACGGTCTGGATCGAGTCGACGATGATGAACGACGGCTTGAGCCGTGCAATCTCTTCGAGAATCCGCTCGAGACACGTTTCGGCGAGGATGTACAGGGGTGCGCGCTCGATGCCGAGCCGCTCCCCGCGCGACTTGATCTGGTGCTCGGACTCCTCGCCGGAGCTGTAGAGGACGGGACCATACGTCCGCGCGAAATGCGAGGCGGCCTGAAGGAGCAGCGTCGACTTGCCGATGCCCGGTTCGCCGCCGATGAGGACGAGCGAGCCGGGGACGACGCCGCCGCCCAGCACGCGATCGAATTCCCCGATCCCCGTCGTCAGCCGCTCGGCCACCATCGTGTCGATGTCGGCATACAACTGCGGACCCGCCGTTACGGCCAGGCTGTACCGCTTTGAAATCTCGGCCGCGGGCGTCGATGCGGCCTCCGGCGCCGAACGCTCCTCGACGAGCGAGTTCCATGCGCCGCACTCGGCGCAGCGCCCCAGCCACTTCTGCGACTGTGCGCCACATTCCTGGCACGCGAAGACGGTCTTGATCTTCATGGTCGGCGGTGACGCCCGCTCTCAGTCATAGACGCGCTGAATCCGTGCTCCCACGCGGCAGAGCAGCTCGTACGGAATGGTCCCGATCGCCGCGGCCATCTCGCGGACGTCCATCATCTCATCGTCCTGCCGCCCGAGGATGACGACCTCGTCCCCCGGGGCGGCGTCCGTCCCCGTCACGTCGATCATCGTCATGTCCATACAGACCGAGCCCACGATCGGCGCGCGGCGACCGCGAACGAGCATGTGTCCGCGACCGGCGAGCCGCAAGTCGAGGCCGTCCGCGTACCCCGCTGGAACGACCGCCACCGTCGCGGCGTGGTCGAAGCGGACCTTCATGCCATACCCGGTGCCCTCCCCGGGCCGGAGGCCCTTCACGCCAACGATTCGGCTGTGCAGCGACAGCGCGGCGCGGAGGGGAAGCGTCGCGGCAAGCGGCGGAGGCACGACGCCGTACAGCAGCAGCCCGGGACGGACGTAGTCGTACCACACCCGCTCGTCGCGCAGCAGCGCGGCGGAGTTGGCGGCGTGCCGCACGGCGGTGCGAATGCCCAGGGCCGCCAGCCGCCCGGCGGCTGCCTCGAAGCGCTCGCGCTGCTCACCAAACAGCGGGTGCTCCGCATCGTCGGCCGTGGAGAAATGCGTGTAGACGGCGTCGACCGCCAGATGCCGGCTCCCGGCGACTTCCGGAATGGTGTGCTCCAGGTTGTCGTGGCGGAATCCGAGCCGATTCATGCCGGTGTCGACCTTCAGGTGGCAGTGGAGGACGACGTCGTGGCGCCGTGCCGCCTGCTCCAGGGCGCGCCACGCCGAAGGGGTGGAGATGGTGGGGGTGAGGTCGTGCGTGAAGATTCCGTCGAGGTCGCTGACGCTCAGCGCGCCGAAGATGAGGATAGGGGCGCGCACGCCCCCTCGCCGGAGGACCACGCCTTCTTCGATGTCGGCGCAGGCGAGCATGGCGGCACCGGCCTGCTCCAGAGTCTGCGCCACTTCGACCGCGCCGTGTCCGTACGCATTCGCCTTGACGACCGCCATGACCTTCGGCCGGGGACGTGCCCCGGCAGCGACGAAGGCGGCGATCGCGTGGAAGTTCGCGCGGATCGCCCCGAGATCCACACGTGCGACCGTCGGGCGAATCAACTAGGAGACTCCGTGGGCGAGGTTCTCGAAGCGGGTATGTTCCTTGATGAAGGCGAGCTTCGCCGTCCCCACGGGTCCGTTCCTCTGCTTCCCGATGATGATCTCCGCCGTGCCCTCGGCGTCCTGCCTGGCGTTGCCGTCCGCGTCGCGATACTGCTCTTCGCGGTAGATGAACATCACGACGTCCGCGTCCTGTTCGAGCGCGCCGGACTCGCGCAGGTCGGAAAGCTGGGGACGATGGTCGGCGCGGGTTTCGGAGGCGCGCGACAGCTGGGAAAGAGCCACGATGGGGACGTTCAGCTCCTTCGCGAGCCCCTTCAGCGATCGTGAGATCGACGCAATCTCCGCCTGGCGGCTCTCGAACCGGCCGCGGCCCTGCATCAGCTGGATGTAGTCGATCACGAGCAGGTGGAGCCCATGCTCCGCCTTGAGGCGGCGCGCCTTGGCGCGCATCTCGAGCACGCCGATGGACGCGGTGTCGTCGATGTAGACACGCGCTTCGGCGAGCGTGCCGAGCGCGTGCGAGAGGCGGCCGTAATCCTTCTCGTTGAGGTAGCCCGTGCGGAACCTGTGCGCGTCGATCCGCGCCTCGGACGTGAGCATGCGCATGAAGAGCTGCTCCTTCGACATCTCGAGGCTGAAGAAGCCGACGGTCATGTCGGTGGAGGTGCCGATGTGCTGCGCGATATTGAGGACGAAGCTCGTCTTGCCCATCGAGGGCCGTGCGGCGACCAGGATCAGGTCGGAAGGCTGCAGCCCCGACGTCATCTCGTCGAGGTCGACGAAGCCGGTCGCCACCCCCGTGACGGTGCCTTTGTGCTGCTGCAGCTTCTCGATCGTCGCGAAGCTGCTCTGCACGAGGTCCTTGAGCGGCACGAACCCCGCCCGGATGCGATCCTCCGCGATGGCGAATATCGCGCGCTCCGCCTCGTCGAGGATCAGGTCGGGTTCCTCTTCGGCCTCGTAGGCTTCCGTCAGGATCTTGTTGGCCGAGTGAATGAGGCTCCGGAGGGTCGACTTCTCCTTGACGATCCGTGCGTAGTACTCGACGTTCGCCGAGCGCGGCACGCCGTCGGCCAGCGAGGCGATATACGCCGGCCCGCCCACCTCCTCGAGGTCCCCGCCGCGCGACAGCTCCTCCTTGAGCGTGACGAAGTCGATCGCGTCGCCGCGCTCGCTGAGCGCCACCATCCGGTCGAAAATTCTCCGGTGGGCATCGCGGAAGAAGTCGCGGGAGTCGATGAGCTCCGCCGCGTGATTGAACGCCTCGTTGTGCACGAGGATCGCGCCGAGCACGGATTTCTCGGCGTCGAGGTTATGAGGCAGCGTACGTTCGGGCGCGGCGAGTTGTGCCATGAAGTCTGGAGAAAAAAGAAAGGGCGCGCCGGCGGGCGCGCCCAGAGTCTAACAGAAACGGAGGGGTGCTACTCCGCCACGACTTTCACTTTGATTTCGGCGCTCACGTCGCGGTGGATTCGCACCGGCAGCATGTATTCGCCGAGGGCCTTGAGGGGATCGACCAGCGTGATCTTGCGCTTGTCGATTTCGAACCCTTTCGCATGCAGCGCCTGCGCCACGTCTCCCGATGTGACGGAGCCGTACAGCGTGTTGTTCTCCCCCACGCGCCTGGCAATCGACAGATCGAGCTGGGCGAGCCGCTGCGCGAACGCTTCGGCCTGCGAGCGCTCCTCGAGCTCCCGCACTTCCGCGAGCTTGCGCTCCCGCTCGATCTGCCGCTTGTTGTTCTCCGTGACCGCCAGCGCGAGATGCCGCGGCAGCAGGTAGTTGCGGGCATACCCGGCGGCGACCTTCACGACATCGCCGCGGCGCCCGAGATTGTCGACGTGCTCTCTGAGGATGACTTCCATCGGTCTACTCCGTGACGTACGGGATCAACGCGAGCTGGCGCGCGCGCTTGATCGCCACCTGCAGCTTGCGCTGGTGCAGCGCGCACGTGCCGGAGATGCGACGCGGCTGGATCTTGCCGCGCTCCGGCAGGAACGGCGCGAGCAGCCGGACGTCCTTGTAATTGACGTAATCGATCTTTTCCGCGCAGAACTTGCAGACACGGCGCCGCCGGAAGAATCCGCGGCGCGGCCCGTCGGCGCCCTTTCCGTCCTTCTTGTCCTTGTCGCGGCCACGGCCGCCGCCTCCGCTTCGCTCTTCTCTCATCGCTGGCCCTCCGCTCCGTCCATGTCGTCCTGGTTGTCGCCGTCGCCCTTGCCTTCACCGGGCTGGCGCTCCGGGGGCAGCCCGCGGGCGACGCGGCGGCGTGCGACGAACGTCTTGCGCGCGTCGGTCGTCCGCTGCGCGACCTGCAGCTCTTCGTCGACGCGCACGATGAGGTGGCGGATGACCGAATCGATCACCCGCAGCCGCCGATCGATCTCCTTCATCAGCTCGCCTGAGCCGGTGATGGTCTCGACCACGTAGGTCCCCTCGCGGTGGCGGCCGATGTCGTACGCCATCCGCTTGCGGCCCCAGTTTTCGGTCTTGTCGAAGGTGCCGTTGTAACGCTGGACGATCTGCTCGATCTGGGTGTGCAGATCGGCCACGTCCTGCTCCGGTGCTTCGGGTGTGACGATGTAGACGAGCTCGTACTGTCGTGCGGTACTCAAAGCATGTCTCCTTATGGACATTTCCGCCCATCGCGCCGCCTGCGGCGGACGCTCGGGCCAAATCGGCTACGGCTTTCAGCTCTCAGACTTCAGCTCTCAGCGACTTCACTGATGGCTGACAGCTGAAAGCTGACGGCGCCGTAGCAAGGAGAAGAGAGGTGGTCTAGTCCCCGTCTTCCTTCCTGTTGAACCTGTTCATCACGGGCGCGATGCCCTCGGCGACGAACAGTTCTGCGGCGTCCGCCGAGCGGCCCACCGCGTCGGCGACATCCTCCCGCTCCTGCGGGTCGAATCTCGCCAGCACGTGATCCGCGAGATCGCGCCGGGCATCTCCGCGCCCGACCCCCACCCGCAGCCGTGCAAAGTCTTCACTCCCGAAGGCGCCGATGATCGACTTCAGTCCGTTGTGCCCTCCCGCCGAACCGGAGGGTCGTGCCCGCAACCGGCCGAGGTCGAGGTTCGTATCGTCGACGACGACGAAAAGATCCGCGCGCTCGACCTTGTAGAAGCGCATGAGCTCGGCGACCGCCGGGCCACTGAGGTTCATGAACGTCAGCGGCTTCACCAGCAGCGCCGCGCCCGCCCGCCACCTGGCCATGAGCGCATCGGCCGGCGCCGCTTCCCACTCGAGGCGATGACGGGCGGCCAGAAGGTTCGCGACCTCGAACCCGATGTTGTGCCGCGTGCCCTCGTACTTTCGCCCCGGGTTGCCCAGGCCGACGATGAGCTTCAACTCAGCCCGCTGACGCGCTGATACGGAGCTGACGCTCCGCGCTACTTCTTCTTCTCGGGCTTATCGTCATCATCCTTGTCGGTCTTGCCCTTCTTGATGACTTCCGGCTCCGAGGTCGCCACCGGGGCCGCCGCGGCCTCGGCGACAACCGGGGCCTCCTCGGCTCTCGGCGCCACGACGTGCACGATCATCATCTCGGGCTCGCTCGTCGCCTTCCACTTGACCGCGTTCCCGTCGGCGTCGGTGCCCATGAGGTCCCGGACGCGGACGCCCTGGTTCAACATGAGCTCCGTGATGTCGACGGTGATGTTCTCGGGGATGTCGCCCGGGAGCACTTCGATCTCGATCTCGCGATTGACGAAGTCGACGACGCCTCCCTGCTGCTTGACGCCGCGCGCCTCCCCCTTGAGGAGGATGGGGACGGTGACCGTCAGCATCTTGTCCATCGCGACCTGGTAGAAGTCCACGTGGAGCAGGCGGTGCGCCACCGGGTCGAGCTGGTATTCCTTGACCAGGACGCGCGAGGCGCCGCCGTCGAGCTGCAGCCCGATGAGCGTGTTGACGCCGGATTCCGAGTGCAGAATCCGAAGCAGCATCTTGGGGTCGACCGCGATCTCGACCGCCTTGCCCTTTTCGGCGCCGTAGACCACCGCCGGGATCCGCCCGCCGGCACGGAGCCGCCGTGCCTCGTTCTTGCCTCGCCCGTCGCGCTTTTCCGCCTGAAGTGTCGCGTCCATGAATCAGCTTCCCGCTTCCAGCTGCCAGCTTCCAGCAGCTTCGATATCAGCCGTCCGGTTCAGGCTTCCGTATCCAGCCTCGTTGAGCTGGAAGCCGGAAGCTGGGAGCCGGGAGCTTTCTTTCATACAAACAGCGAAGAAACCGACGTTTCTTCGTGGATGTTGCGGATCGCCTGCCCGAGCAGCCGGGCGACCGACAGCACCTTGATTTTCGTGCACCGCGCCTTGTCGCTGTCGAGCGGGATCGTGTTCGTGATGATCACCTGATCGATCGGCGCCGCCTCGAGCCGCGCGATCGCGGCACCCGAAAGCACGCCGTGCACGGCGCAGGCGAGCACGCGCTCCGCCCCGTTCTGCTTCAACGCCGTCGCCGCCTTCACAATCGTTCCCGCCGTGTCGATAATGTCGTCCTGGATGATGCAGGTCTGCCCGGCGACGTCGCCGACCACGTTCATCACTTCCGCCGTCCCGTCGTCGCTGCGCCGCTTGTCGATGATCGCCAGGTCCCCGCCCAGGCGCTTCGCGTAGGCGCGGGCGCGCTCGGCGCCGCCGGCATCGGGCGAGACCACCGTCAGATTCGAGTGCCCCAGCCGCGAACAGTAGTCGATGATCACCGGCGCGGCGAACAGGTGATCGACCGGGATGTCGAAAAACGCCTGGATCTGCGCCTTGTGCAGGTCCATCGTCAGCACCCGGTTCGCCCCGGCCGCGCTCAACAGGTTCGCGACGAGCTTGGCCGAGATCGGCACCCGGGGCTTGTCCTTGCGGTCCTGCCGCGCGTACCCGTAATACGGAATCACCGCCGTGATGCGCGACGCCGACGATCGGCGGAACGCATCGATCATGACGCACAGCTCCATGATGTGGCGGTCGACGTCCGCCGACGTGGGCTGCACGATGAAGACATCCGTGCCGCGGATGTTCTCGTCGATCTGAAACGAGCATTCGGTGTCCGGGAACCGCTGCAGCCGGGCGTGGCCGATCGCGACGCCCAGAAACTCCGCGATCTCCCGCGCGAGCGCGGGGTGGGCGCTGCCGCAGAACAGTTTCAGCTGGCCGCCATTCATACGCGCATCGTTTCGCCGGCCCGGGCACGACAATCCACGAAGAAAAGTGGTTGGGGCGGGAGGATTCGAACCTCCGAAATACGGGAGCCAAAGTCCCGCGCCTTACCGCTTGGCCACGCCCCATCGACGTGCGATGCGCCCGCGGGGGCCCCGCCGCCACGGCCGTGGGCACCCCGAAGGCGCGGCCCGCCGGCACGTCCGCAAAAGGATAAGTCTACCGTTCTTGCGCGCGTTTGGCAATCGGCCGCGCGCGGCGCTCGTATTCGGCCCTCGTGAGCGTGCGGGTGAGGAACACGCGGGCGCCCCCCTTCGACAGGGGCTTCAGGCATCGGGCCGCGGCTGGCCGGCTCCGGAACAGTCCGAACACGGCTGAGCCGCTCCCCGACATGGCGGCCGCGAGCGCGCCCGCCTCCTTCAACGACGCCTTCAAGGCGGTGATCTCCGGGTGCCGGCGGACCACGGGCGGTTCCAGGTCGTTGATCATCTGCGCCGCGCGGCTGGGCCATGGTACCGGGAGGAACTGCAGTTCGCGAGGTTCCTTCAGCCCGGCCGTCCGGTCTTCGTCGTACCAGGCATACGCCTCCGCTGTCGAGACCCCGAATGCGGGGCGGACGACAACAATCCAGTGGGGCGGCAGGTCCACGAGCGGATAAATTTCCTCGCCGCGGCCGAGTCCGAGCGCCGTCCCGCCCGAGAGGAAGAAGGCGACGTCCGAGCCGATGCCCGATGCCACCTCGCGCAGCAGCGTCAGCGGGACGCCGCCCCAGAGGCGCCCGAGTCCCATCAGCGCGGCGGCCGCATCAGCGCTTCCCCCTCCGAGGCCCGTCTGCATCGGGATGACTTTCTCGATCGCGACGGTGGTGTCGCGAGGCTCCCCGTCGCGCCCGAGCGCCCTCCACAAGGAGGCGCCCGCACGCCAGACAAGGTTCGAGTCGTCGAGGGGGATCCCGGGCGTTCGACATCGCAGCGCAAACGGGCCGGGCTGCTCGATGCAGGTCAGCGTATCGTGCAACTCGATCGTCTGAAACACCGTACGCAATTCGTGAAAACCGTCGGCGCGCGTGCCGAGCACGCGCAGGTCGAGGTTGACCTTCGCGTGAGCCCGCGCCATCAGCCGCGTCGGCCGCTTCATGTTCCGGATGGCGGCGCGATCGGCGACGCGAATCCAGCCTTCGTGCTCGATGCTCCAAGCGGCCCGGCCCGGCGGAGTTCGTCGAGCGTCAGCGGCACGGCGTTCCGCGGCACCTCCACATCGAAGACGCGCGGATCCAGCGGCGCATCCACCTCGACCTGCGACAGTCGGAGAACGAGATCGGCGGCCGCCGCGCCGGCTCCCGCCGGCGTGCGGATCTGTACGGTGGAGGGCCGGCCAGCCGCGAAATCGGCGTACGTGATGGTCAACATGCCGCGCCTGGCGCCGATCACCCGCCATCGGCCGGCCACGCTGCGGAGGAACACGGCCGTCTCTCCGGCATCGATTGCCAGCCAGCCGTTCGGGAAGGCGCGGCCGGCCGACGCCTCCGCGGATTGCAGTCCGCACCCTGCGACGAGCGCGCGGAGATCCGCGGGCCCGAGCGCCACACCGGCCAGGGCTTCGACGATCGCCGCCGGCGGTGCGCCGCGGAGCACGCGCCGATCCCGTGGCATCACGAGCATGGTGCCGGTGTCGCTCGATACCAGAACGAAGAACGGCTGTCCGCCGAAGTTGACACGAGGATAGCCTTCGAGCCGGATCTGAGCCGGCGCGGCAAAGCCCGAATCAATCCGGGCGGCGAGCTTCGTGCCGCCCGCGCGGCCGGAGAGCCGGATGGATGCACTCAGGGTCTTGAGCGCGCGGCAGTCGGTCGTGGCGTCGCCGTAGGCCGCCGCGAACAGAGGGAATGGGGTGCCCGCGCCCGTTGGCAGCGCCACGGGAGACCGCCGGCCGCAGCCCGCCGCGCCCGAGAGCGCGGCGGCTAACAACGTGATGAGCAGGACGGCGCGGTCCCGCGCAGGCCGGCGCGCCGTCGCTTCGCTAGGGTGCAACACGCGAACGTGCGCCCCGGATCTTCTGCTCGACGACGCTGCGCTCGATGGAATCCCCGTCGCCGGCGAGGGCGCGCTCCCAGGCAGCAGCCGCCTCGGCGAACCGCTGCTGCTTGAACCGCAGGTCTCCGAGATGATCCTGGATGACGGAGTTGTCAGGCACTTTGGCCGCCGCTTCGGTCAGGGGGGAATCGGCAAGCTCGAGGTTGCCCTGCTGGTAGTACGCCCACCCGAGGCTGTCGAGAAACGACGGATTGCCCGGTTCCACCCTGAGGGCGCGCCGCACGAGTTCGACCGCTTCGTCCAGCCGCCTTCCATGTTCCGCGAGCAGGTAGCCCAGCGAGTTGAGCGCGTTGGCGTCGAGCGGATCCTTTGCCACCAGCTCCCGCAGCGCACCTTCGGCCTCGTCGAGGCGGCCGGCCTTGTCGAGCAGGTTCGCGTACTCGAGAACCAGCGACGAGTTTTCGGGAGACCGCTTCACGAGATCCTGGAAGGCGGCAATCGCCTCGGCCTTGTTTCCGCGGTCATTCAGGATCTGGGCGTCCAGGTACGACGCGCGCGTGTCATTCGGAAACGCCGCCTTCAACTTCTGCGCCGTCGTCGACGCGCCATCGAGGTCTTTCAGGAGGCGCTGCGACTGCCCCAGCATGTACAGCAGGCTGGCGTCGGGCGGTGTCTTGCGGGCCATGGCACCCTGCAGGAGATCGCGGGCTTCCGCCGGCTTGCCGGCGTTGATGAGCGACGCGGCGTGGCGTGGGGTGACATCCGCGCGCGAATTGGCGGCCTGCGCCTGCCCGTATGCATCGGCGGCTTCCCGGAAGCGCCGCTGCCGCTCGTACAATTCCGCCAGCCGAACGTGGCCGCGGAAGAATTCCGGGCTTTCACGCAGCGTCGTCTCCAGCGTTCGAATCGCCTCGTCAGCCCGCCCCGCCCCCTCTTGCGCGGCCGACAGCAGCATGGCGGCTTCGGGATACCCGGGCTGCGCATCGACGACCCTGCGCAGGCTGCCAATCGCGGTCTCATAACTCGCGGATTGCAGGTACAACCGTCCGAGCATCAGCTCGAGATTCAGGTCAACGCCCGTCTCCCGCCGGCTCTTCTCCAGAGCGGCGGCCGCTTTCACCTTGTACGACGCGGGATCATCGCCGGGACGAAGCGGCTGACGCTGCTCGCTGAGCGCCGCGTAGATCGAGCCCAGGATCCGGTTGGCCTCGCGGCTCGCCGGATCGCGCTCGAGCGCCGCCTCCGCAGCCTCGAGCGCCTCCTTCGCGCGATCCTGTCGTGCGTACACCCCGGCGAGCTCCGCACGGAGTTCGGCGGAATCAGGAGAGAGGGCAATCGCCTTCTTCAGCGCGTCGATCGCTTCGTCGACCTTCTTGCCGCTCTCGAGGTGACGGGCGAGCAGAAAGTAGTAGCTGGGCGTGTCGGGCGCGGCCGCGGCAGCCTGCTTTTGGGCGGCGGCCGCCGGCGCGACCGCCGTGCCGGCAACCAGGAGAATCGCGTGGACCACGGATGCCCGCATGTGACTGACTATAATGACCGCTGCAGTCGCCGGACGCAAACCCGGATGATATAGTCCGGTCTTTGGCGCCACGAGCCGTGGTCGCACGAGGCGGGCACAGGACCGAGGCCCCGAGCCCGACGCGCGCGGAACGCGACCGCCGGTCGCCGTTTGACCAACCAGCGAGGACACCCGATGCCCGTCGATTCTGAATTGCTCGAGATCCTGGCCTGCCCGAGCTGCAAGACAAAGGTCGAGCTCGTCAAGGACGGCACGGCGCTCAAATGCGGCCAGTGCAAGCGCGTCTACCCCATCAAGGACGACATCCCCGTGATGTTGATTGATGAGGCGACGATTGAAGAATGATCCGAGGTTCGGGGTTCCGGGTTCCGAGCTCCGGGTTCGGGGTTCGGAACCTGGAACCTGAACCGTTACCATTGAACATTCTGCTCATCCGGCTTCGCCTCATTGGGGATGTGGTCTTCACGACACCCATTCCGAGAGCGCTGAAGCGGGTGTTCCCGGCGGCGCGCCTCACGTATCTGGTTGAGGCTGCCGCGGCTCCGGTCGTTCAGGGGAACCCGCACCTGGACGAAGTGCTCGTCGCACCGCGACCGTCCGGGCTCGCCAGGATCGTGTGCGACATCAGGCTCGCGCGGCGGCTGCGGCGGGCGCGGTACGACCTGGTCATCGACCTGCACGGTGGACCGCGGAGCGCCTGGCTGGCGCTGGCAACCGGCGCGCGGCAGCGGATCGGATATGTCGTCCAGGGGCGCACGTGGATGTATACCCGTTCGGTGGCACGTCCGAGAGCGCTGCGGCGGCGCCACTCGGTCGTGAACCAGTGGGACCTGCTGGAAGCCGTGGAGGGCTGGCCCGGCGGCGGGCCCCAGCCGGCGTGCGATGCGGGCGAAATGGCGCCCGACGCGGCCGCCGCGGCGCGTATCGAGAGGCGGCTGCAGGACGCGGGGGTCACACCGGGACACGAGCTGATCGTCGCGCACGTCAGCGCCGGGAATCCGTTCCGCCGGTGGCC
>JALZOC010000333.1 GCA_030857365.1 Acidobacteriota bacterium | reverse complement strand
CATCCCAGTAGGGCACGCCGTCGCATGCCGCGATCTCCAGGTAATGGTCGGCGGTCGCGGCGGCGGCCTCCAGCATCATCGACTCGACCGCCTGCCGCCCTCCGCAGGGCTCGAGTGCGGCGTCGCCGATCTGCTCGACGAACTCGAGCTGCTCCGCGAAGCCGAGCACGGCCCAGGCGAGTCCCCGGGTCCAGGTGCTGAACGGCGAGTAGCCCTGCTGTGTGCTCGGGCCCCGATATGTGCCGTTGGCGACGTTGAAGAGGCTTTCGTGCGCCGTGCGCCCGCGAACGTCGAACCGGTCGCGGCCACGGCCGAAGTACACGTTGTAGCGCGCCGTCGCGCGCGCGTGAAGCACGAGGCGTTCGAGCAGACTGATTCGGGCGTCCTGTTCCTCCATCAAGCGGTGGCCGAGCAAATGGCCGAACGCGAGGGCCCGCAGCGAGCGCATCGTGTCGACGAACAGGGAATGCGCACCATTGAAGGAGTAGATGTACCCGCCATCCGCAACCGGCGTCCAGCGGCGCGCCTGCACCGCACCACTCACTTTCAATGCGAGCTCGTAGAAGTGGACCTCCCAGTCGCTCGCGGGGACGCGTCCCTCGCGGGCGAGCCGCCACAGGTTCCCGTACGTGCTGACGTTGTTGAACCCATGATCGTGGACGCCGGCGTGCGTCAGATGCGGCGCCATCCGCTCCAGCGTGCGCGAACGCCCCAGCTCGAGGAACCGTCCGTCGCCGGTCGCGTCGAACTGCAGCAGGGCGGACCCGAACTGGAAGCCTTCGGTCCATTCGGTCCAGCCGCGCGCCTGGTAGCGGCCCTGCACCGTGAACACGGGGGCGCCATCCGCAGGCCGCCAGGTCTCCTCGATCGACAGGATCTTCTGCGCCGAGAGGTCGAAGAGCCGCGCGAGGGCCGGCAGCAGGTCGCACGGAGAGCGGTGCCGATCCAGACGAATCATCGGAGGCGGCCGGCTGGCAAGCGGGTCGGGGTCATGAAGGCGCCCATTATAAGCGCCCCGGCACGTTTACAGCGGCGGCGACGCGCGAGTACGCTGCACATGTGGACGTCCACCTGGTCGACGGCACGTACGAACTCTTTCGCCATTACCATGCCCTTCCAGGTGCGCGGCTGCCGGACGGCACCGAGGTGGCAGCCGTCAGGGGCGTCCTGGCATCCCTGCTCGGCATGATCAACCGGGGCGCCACGCACGTCGCGGTCGCCACGGATCACGTCATCGAATCATTCCGCAACGACCTCTGGCCCGGCTACAAGACGGGGGCGGGTATCGAGCCCGACCTGCTGTCGCAGTTTCCCCTGCTCGAGGAGGCCGTCGCGGCGCTCGGCATGGCCGTGTGGCCGATGGTCGAATACGAGGCGGACGATGCGCTGGCAGCCGGCGCGGCGGCGGCCGGACGCGACGCGCGCGTCGGTCGCGTGTTCATCTGCACACCCGACAAGGATCTCGCGCAGTCGGTCGTCGGCACGCGCATCGTCCAGTTGAACCGCCGGACGAATGTCGTTCGTGACGAGAGCGGAGTCGTGGCGAAGTTCGGTGTGCTGCCCGTGTCGATTCCGGATTACCTCGCGCTCGTCGGCGACGCGGCCGACGGGTATCCCGGGCTGCGTGGCTGGGGGCCGAAATCGGCGGCGGCGGTCCTCGCGAAGTTCCGCCACATCGAGCGCATCCCGGCCGACGCGCGCGACTGGCATGTGAACGCCGCATCCGCCGATGCGCTTGCGAAGACGCTCCGGCAGAATCGTGACCTGGCGCTGCTCTTTCGCAATCTCGCGACCCTGCGCACCGACCTTCCGCTGTTTGCCTCTGTCGACGAGCTGTGCTGGAAGGGGCCGACTCCCGCGTTCAACGCACTCGGCGCGCGCTTCGACGCGGCTGTCACATACGGCACCAGGCGGAGGTGACGACAAGGCTGAAGGCTGACAGCTGAAAAGCCGGAAGCTGGAAGCTGGAAGCTGGAAGCTGATAGCTGATAGCTACCTAGTGTATTTCCGGCTCCGGGATCGGCGCCGTGCCTTCGAGGAAGTCGAAATCGCAGCCGCGATCCGCCTGGGTGACGTGCTGGGCGTACATGCGGCCGAACCCTCGCGGATACGGCACCTCTCTGGGCGTCCACTCGGCGCGCCGCCGCGCGAGCTCTTCGTCGGGCACGTGGAGGGTCAGCCGCCGCTCGGCGACGCTGAGCTCGATGATGTCCCCATCGCGCACGAACGCCAGCGGACCACCGACGAACGATTCCGGCGCGACGTGCAGGACGCACGTGCCATAGCTCGTGCCGCTCATCCGCGCGTCCGAGATCCGCACCATGTCCCGCACCCCCTCCGCGAGGAGCTTCTTCGGAATCGGCAGCATGCCCCACTCCGGCATGCCTGGAGCGCCCAGGGGCCCGCCGTCCTGCAGCACGAGCACGGAGTCCGCGGTGACGGGCAGCAATGGATCGTCGATCCGCGCTTCGAGGTCGTTGTAGTTCCGGAACACCACGGCCGGGCCGGCATGCTGGAGGAGCCGGCGATCGGCCGCGGTATGTTTGATGACGGCGCCGTTGGGCGCCAGGTTGCCCCGGAGCACCGCGACTCCGCCCTCGGGCCCGAGCGGCCGGTCCCGCGGGGCAATCACCTCGTCGTTGCACACGACCGCTTCGTCCAGATTGCGCCCGAGCGTCTGCCCGTTGACGGTCATGCACCCGGTGTGCAGGCAGTCACGCAGCCGATCCAGCAGACCGCGCAGCCCGCCCGCATAATAGAAATCCTCCATGAGGAACTGGCCGGAGGGCCGGATGTTCGCGAGGAACGGCGTGCGCCGCGAGAGCGCATCGAACCGATCGAGATCGAGAGACGCGCCGGCGCGTCCCGCCATCGCGATCAGATGGATGATGGCGTTGGTCGAGCCGCCGAGCGCCATCGCGGCGGTCACGGCGTTCTCGAACGCTTCGGTCGTCAGGATGTCGCGAGGCTTCAGATCCTCCCACACCATCTCGACGATCCGCCGGCCGCTCGCGCTCGCCATGCGCGAGTGCGACGAGTCCGCGGCGGGAATCGACGAGGCCCCGGGGAGCGTGAGCCCGAGCGCCTCCACGGCAGCGGCCATCGTCGAAGCGGTGCCCATGGTCATGCAGGTCCCGAAGGACCGTGCGATCCCGTCCTCCATCTCGCGCCACGAGCACTCGTCCAGTGTTCCGGCGCGGCGCTCTGCCCAGTATTTCCAGACGTCGGTGCCCGAGCCGAGGATCTGGCCCCGCCAGTTGCCCCGCAGCATCGGGCCGGCTGGAACGAGCAACGCCGGCAGATTGGCGCTGGTCGCGCCCATGACGAGGGCCGGCACGGTCTTGTCGCAGCCCGCCATCAGAATGACGCCGTCGGCTGGATACGAGCGCAGCGCCTCTTCCGCCTCCATCGCGAGCAGGTTGCGGTACAGCATCGTGCTCGGCTTCATCAGCGTTTCGCCGAGCGTCAGCACCGGGATCTCCATGGGGAATCCGCCGGCCTGCCAGATGCCGCGCTTGATCTCCTCCGCGCGGTTGCGGAAATGCGCGTGGCACGGATTGGCGTCGCTCCACGTGTTCAAGATGGCGATCACGGGCTTCCCGGCGATGTCGTCCGCGCTGAACCCTGCCTGCTTCGCACGCGAACGATGTCCGAATGAGCGCAGGTCGTCCTTGCCGAACCAGCGGTGGCTGCGAAGATCCGTGGGCTGCAGGCGCGGACGGCTCACGCGTCGCTCCGGCGCAGTGCGGTGGCCACCGGTGCGAGCTGCTCGAGCTGCGGACGGGCGAGCGGTGATACATACGGCGGGATCGGCCCGCCGGGGGCGATGCCCGCAAGCTCGGACGCGTGGTGCAGCACGCGCGCGGGGCCCCACGCGTCGCGGAGATCCTCGAGCGGCAGGAACATGCCGCGGCAGGCGTCGGCCCGCGTCCAGTCCTTCCGCCCCGCTGCCGCGAAGAGCTCGGTGCACCGGCGCGGAGCGATGCACCCGGATCCGGTGGTCAGACCCCCGAGACCGAAGTCCCTCATGTGCACGACAGCGGGACGCTCCCCCATGCCGCTGATGACCCGCCGCCTGTCCACGCGCCGCAGCAGCCCGTCGAGATACTCGTCGGTTCCGGCGTCGTCGCGCACGACCGCATACTTGATCGCCACGGCGACGCCGTCCGCGACGAGCCGCCCGACCGCATCGAGCCCCTGCTCCCTGTCGCTGCCGAAGCCGTCCTCCGACTTCAGATAGACGATCAGCGGAAGCCCGCAGGCGTCGGCGATCTCGCGAAGGCCCGCCTCCATTCCGGACGCATCGCGCGGATCACCGCAGGGGAGCATCATCACGCACCGAAAGGCATGCCGGCGAAGGAGCCGCGCCTGATCGATGGCCCGGCCGAACGACGGCCCGAGGCTCGGGATGGCCCAGCGGCTCGCGGGAAACCCTGAAAGCCACCCGAGCAGCGCTTCGTAC
>JALZOC010000025.1 GCA_030857365.1 Acidobacteriota bacterium | reverse complement strand
CACGGTGAACGTGACGCCGCTCACGGCCGAGAACGTCTCGTCGGGCCGGAGGTTCGCAATAAGGCTGCGCGACAGCAGCGCGCTCTTGAGCGTCGAAAACTGCCTCCGCCGGCTGTATCGGCGATACACCTTCGACGCGCCGGTGACGGTGATGGCGTTCATGGCAGCGTCCAGCTTCCGGCTTCCAGCTTCCCGCTCCGGGGTTCGAGCTTCCAGGTCCCAGGTTCCCCGACAATCTGCGGACCGTGGCTGAGAGTGCGCGCCGTGTCACCCGTGTGTAGCTGGAAGCTGGAAGCCGGAAGCTGGAAGCTGTTTCTCATACTTCCTCCGCAAACGTGTCTCTGAGGCGGTCGAACACGAAGTAGCCGAAGAGAAAGAATGCGACGGAGATCGCCCCCAGCACGAGCAGCCACTTGAGGTGGCCGAAGGGTCCCCGGAAGAACAGGATCTCCTGGTACGACACCGCGAGGTGCGTGAAGGGATTGAGGTTCAGGAACCGCTTCGCGACGGGCGGCGCCTGGAACCAGGGATAGATGATGGGCGTCGCGAAAAACCAGAACGTCAGGAGATTGGCGAGGATGTCGCGAAGGTCCCGGAAATGGACCGTCAGCGCCGACAGGATGAGCGCGAAGGCGATGGTCAGCACCAGCTGCACGAGGACGACGACCGGCAGCCAGGCAAGCGTCAGCGTGGGCGGAAGCTGGTAATACGCGAGAAAGGCCGCGAGGATCGTCAGGCCCAGGAAGAAGTGGATCATGTTCGCGAGCACGGTCACGATCGGCAGGATCTCGGCAGGAAAGAGCACCTTTTTGATCAGGTTCCCGCCGGAAATCAGGACGTTGGACGACTCGGCGAGCGACGAGGAGAACCACGTCCACGGCAGGATGCCGCAGAACATGAAGACGGCGTAGGGCTCCACTCCCGTGTGCGTCCCTGGCATGACGTACTTGAACACGAGCGTGTAGATCGTGAGCAGGAGCAGGGGATTGATGAAGGACCAGAAGAATCCGAGGACCGACCCGCGGTATCGGGCTTTCAGCTCGCGTGCGACCAGGCTCTGAATCAGTCCGCGGTAGCGGAACAGCCGCGCGAGATTACGGAACATCGATCTCGAGGATGAGGGCCGTGATGTTGTCCGGCCCTCCGGCCTCGTTGGCGGCATCGACGAGGTGCCGGCAGATGACGTCCAGCGCGACGCCGGAGGCCCCCAGGATCTCCGCGATGCGATCGTCAGGAACCACTCCGAACAGGCCGTCGGAACAGAGGAGGAACCGCTCGCCGGGCACGGGCACGACTTCGGTGACGTCCACCTCGGGATCCTCACCGCCCGAGAGCGCGCGGGTGACCACATTGCGCCAGGGATGCTGACGCGCGGCGCTCGCGCTGAGCGTGCCGGCGCGGACCTGCTCTTCGACCCAGGAGTGGTCGTCGGTGATCTGGGCCAGTCTGCCGCCGCGCAGCACGTAGACGCGGCTGTCGCCGACGTGGCCGAGACTCGCGGTCCCGGCTCCCATGAGCACCGCCGACGCCGTCGTGGCCATCCCGCGCAGATCCTGCGAGTCGGCAATGGCGGAGGCGATGCGCCGGTTCGCCAGCCGGAAGGCGGCCTTGAGACGATTGGCTTCGAAGCTCAGCGCCGGATCGAAGGGAAAGGGCCACGTCCGGTTCTTGTCGGCGCCGGCCGTTTCCTCGATGAAGGCCTCGATCGCTTCCACCGCGACGCGCGAAGCCACCTCTCCGGCGACGTGACCGCCCATGCCGTCGGCGACGACGAACAGCCCGAGGTCCGATCGCGTGGCGTAGCTGTCCTCGTTGCTCGTTCGCCTGAGCCCCGGGTCCGTGCTGACGGCCCACGAGAGCGAATGCACCGGGGTCATGGATGATCCGTCAGCCTTTCACGGCGTCGCGCGTGCGTCTGGAAACGCCGCCGGGGAGACGCGTCGCCACCTGGAGCCGCGCCATCGACCGCATCAGCGCGACGCGGGCGCGTTCGTAGTCGACGTTCGATTTCGGCTGCGCGAGCCGCTCCTCGGCCCGCTTCCGCGCGGACTCGGCGCGCTCGATGCTGATGTCTTCCGGGCGCTCGGCAATTCGCGCCAGGATCGTCACACGGTCCGGCAGGACCTCCGCGAAACCGAACGCGATGGACAGATAGAACTTCTCCTGCCCCTTGCGGTACCACAGCTCGCCGACGGTCAGCGAGGCCAGCAGCGGCGTGTGCCCCGGCAGCACGCCGAAATATCCCTCGGCGCCAGGGATCTCCACTTCGTCCACCTGTTCCTGGACGAGGCGACGCTCCGGCGTCACGATCTGCAGGTCGATGTGAGCAGGAAGAGCCACCGCTATCCCTTCATCTTCTCGGCCTTTTCGACCGCCTCTTCAATCGTGCCGACCATGTAGAACGCCTGCTCGGGCAGGTGGTCCCATTTGCCGGCGACGATTTCCTTGAAGCTGCGCACCGTATCGGCGACCGGCACGTACTTGCCGGGCAGCCCGGTGAACTGCTCGCCGACGAAGAAGGGCTGCGACATGAACCGCTGGATGCGGCGGGCGCGGCCCACCGTCAGCTTGTCCTCCTCCGACAGCTCGTCGATCCCGAGAATCGCGATGATGTCCTGCAGATCCTTGTACCGCTGCAGGATCTGCTTCACCTGGCGCGCGACGTTGTAGTGCTCGTCGCCGATGATCCGCGCATCGAGGATGCGCGACGTCGACGCGAGCGGATCGACAGCCGGGTAGATCCCGAGCTCGACGATCGCGCGGGACAGGTTCGTGGTCGCATCGAGATGCGCGAACGTGGTCGCCGGCGCCGGGTCGGTGTAGTCGTCCGCGGGGACGTAGATCGCCTGCACCGAGGTGATCGAGCCCTTCTTGGTCGAGGTGATCCGCTCCTGCAGCTCGCCCATCTCGGTCAGGAGCGTCGGCTGGTACCCGACGGCCGACGGCATGCGGCCGAGCAGCGCCGAGACCTCGGAGCCCGCCTGCGTGAAGCGGAAGATGTTGTCGATGAAGAGCAGCACGTCCTTGTTCTCGGCGTCCCGGAAGTACTCCGCCACCGTGAGGCCGCTGAGCGCGACGCGCAGCCGCGCACCCGGCGGCTCGGTCATCTGTCCGTAGACCAGGGCCGCACGCGATTTCGAGAGGTCCTCCGCGTTGATGACGCCGCTCTCCTGGAACTCCAGCCAGAGATCGTTGCCCTCGCGCGTCCGTTCCCCGACGCCCGCGAACACCGACACGCCGCCGTGCTTCATCGCGACGTTGTGAATCAGCTCCTGGATGATGACGGTCTTGCCGACGCCGGCGCCGCCGAAGAGTCCGATCTTGCCGCCGCGGACGTACGGCTCGAGCAGGTCGATGACCTTGATGCCGGTCTCGAACATCTGCAGCTCGGTCGACTGCTCCTCGAGCGACGGCGCCTTCCGGTGAATGGACCAGCGTTCCGCCGACTCGACGGGGCGATCCGGGAAATCCACCGGCTCTCCAAGCACGTTCATCACGCGGCCGAGCGTGGCCGATCCCACCGGCATCGTGATCGGCGACCCGGTATCGATCGCCTCCATCCCCCGCTGCATGCCGTCGGTCGGCTTCATGGCGACGGTGCGCACCCGGTTCTCCCCGAGATGCTGCTCGACCTCGACGATGACGTCGATCGCCTGGCCGCCCTTGCCGTCCGACTTGATGCGGACCGCGTTATAGATGTCCGGCAGGTGCCCGCCTTCGAACTCGATGTCCACCACCGGCCCGATGATCTGGACGACCCTGCCGACTTTCTGTGCCGTTAGGACTGACATGTAATGGATCCTTTAGCTTTCAGCTCTCAGCTTTCAGCTCTCAGTGTGGTCCGCTCCGGGCTGACAAGCTGATGTAATGAGAGCTGCTGGCCTCTCACAGCGCCTGCGCCCCCGAGACCACCTCGATGATTTCGCGCGTGATCGCGGCCTGCCGGACTTTGTTCATGTAGAGCGTCAGCGCCTCGATCATCTCGCCCGAGTTCCGCGTGGCGGCATCCATCGCCGTCATCTGCGCCGCATAGAACGCGGCGTTCGACTCGAGCAGCGCGCGGAACACCTGGATTTCCACGTGGCTCGGCAGAAGATGCTTGAAGAGCTCCTCCGGCTTCGGCTCGTACAGGTAGTCGACGACCGGAGCCGCCGCCGGAGCGTCGCCGCCGGCGAACGCCATCCTCGGGATGGGAAGCAGCTGTTCGACGGCGACGTGCTGCACCATCACGGACTTGAACTCGTTGAACGCCAGAAACACGCTGTCGACCTCGCCGCCGACGAACGCCTCGATGGCCGCGCGCGCGATCGCCTGCGCGTTCTCGAACTTGAGCTGCGAGAAGAGGTTCACCTGCTCGTAGCGCACCTCGAAGCCGCGCCGCGCGTAGAAATCCCGCCCCCGCCGGCCCACGAGCCCCAGCGCCACCTGCCGCGTCCCCTGCTCGCCGATGAACGTGCCGGACGACTTGATGACGTTGGTGTTGAAGCTGCCGCACAACCCGCGATCCGCGGTGATCACGATGAGCAGCACCTTGCCGTTCGCCTTCGGCTCATCCCGCTCGTCGAGCAGCGGATGTGCCGCCGGATCGACCCGCGACGCGAGACTGCCGAGCACCCGCCGCATCTCGACGGCAAAGGGCCGCGCCTGCTGCACGCGCTCCTGGGCGCGCCGCAAACGGGACGCCGCCACCATTTTCATCGCCTTGGTGATCTGCTGCGTCGACTTGACCGCGCGGACCCGGCGCCGGATATCGATGAGTGACGGCATGCGTTACGCCACCGCCGCGCGACGCGCCGCGGCGAACGTATCGCCATACTCCTTCAGGGTCTGCGTCAGATCCGCCTTGATGCCGTCGTCGATCTGCTTCTTCTCCGCGAGCGCCGACAGCAGCTGCGGCCGGCGTGTCTCGAGGAACTGGTACAGCCCGGTTTCGTACTCGCGGACGTCCTCGACGGCCACGCTGTCCAGGAACCCGTTGGTCGCCGCATAGATGACGATCACCTGCTTCTCGACCCCGAGCGGCTGATACTGCGGCTGCTTCAGGACCTCCACCAGCCGGCGGCCCCGATTCAACTGACTGAGCGTCGCCTTGTCCAGGTCGCTCCCGAACTGCGCGAAGGCGGCAAGCTCTCGGTACTGCGCCAGATCGAGCCGCAGCGACCCGGCGACCTGCCGCATCGCCTTGACCTGCGCGGATCCGCCGACCCGCGAGACCGAATTGCCGACGTTGATGGCAGGGCGCACGCCCTGGTGGAAGAGGTCGCTCTCCAGGAAGATCTGCCCGTCGGTGATCGAAATCACGTTGGTCGGGATGTAGGCCGAGAGGTCGCCCGCCTGCGTCTCGATGATTGGCAGCGCGGTCAACGACCCGCCGCCGAGCTCCTTGCGCAGCTTCGCCGCGCGCTCGAGGAGGCGGGAGTGCAGGTAGAACACGTCGCCGGGATACGCCTCGCGGCCGGGCGGCCGGCGCAGCAGCAGCGATATCTCCCGGTACGCCTGCGCGTGCTTCGACAGGTCGTCGTACACGCAGAGCGCATGCCGGCCGCTGTCGCGGAAGTATTCCCCCATCGCGCACGCCGCATAGGGGCTGATGTAAAGGAGCGGTGCGGGGTCCGACGCGCCTGCCGCGACAACGATGCTGTATTCCATCGCGCCGGCTTCCTCGAGCGTCCGCACCACCTGCGCGATCGTGGACTGCTTCTGTCCAATCGCGTTGTAGATGCAGATGACGTCCTTCCCCTTCTGATTGATGATCGCGTCGACCGCGACGGCCGTCTTGCCCGTCTGCCGGTCGCCGATGATCAGCTCGCGCTGACCGCGCCCGATGGGCACCATCGCGTCGATCGCCTTGAGTCCCGTCTGCAGTGGTTCCTTCACCGGACTGCGGTCGACGACCCCCGGGGCGATGCGCTCGATCTCCATGAAGCGCTCGGAGACGATGGGGCCCTTGCCGTCGATCGGCTGGCCAAGCGCGTTCACCACGCGGCCGATCAGCTCCTCCCCGACCGGGACGGAGATGATGCGGCCCGTCCGCTTGACGACGTCCCCCTCGCGAATCCTCTGGTACTCGCCCAGCAGCACCGCGCCGACGCTCTCTTCCTCGAGGTTGAGCGCGATCCCGAACACGCCGTGGGGAAATTCGAGCATCTCACCCGCCATCGTGTTCTCGACCCCGTGGATGCGCGCGATGCCGTCGCCGATCGACACGATCGTGCCGACTTCCGCGACGTCCACGTCGACGGCGTGACTGCCGATCTGGTCACGGATGATCTTCGAGATTTCTTCTGCTTTGATGTCCATTCACTTCTCTCGTTCGGCTGCGTCCCTGGACCCCGCTCCGCCCGCGGCTCGTCCGCCCTGCGGAGAGAACCGCGACCCGCTCGTAAACCCGCCGCGCGCGACCCCCGGCGCGCGTGCGTCCCGTCAGCGGGCGGCGCCCGACAGTGTCTCCCGCATCTTCGCGAGCTGCCGGGTCACGCTGCCGTCGTAGACGGTGCTGCCGATCCGCGTAATCGCACCGCCGATGATGGCCGGGTCCACACGTGTCTCGAGATGCACGTCCTCGGCGCGCCGGCCGGTCGCCTGCGCGAGCCCCTGGTGGAGCGCCGCGACGCGATCCGGGGGGAGCGCCACCGCCGTGACGAGCTCGACGCGGATCACCTTCTGGTGCTCCAGCAGCCGCGCGCGGTAGCCGGCGACGATCTCCGGCAGGAGCACCAGCCGGTCCCGATCCGCGAGCAGCCGCACCAGTCTGGCGACGACGGGGGAGGCCGTACCGGCGCGCAGGAGCAGCTGGTCGACAATCCCGCGCTTCTGGGCCGCGGCAATCGCCGGGTTCGACAGCACGCGCGACAGGCCCTCGTGGCCCGAGACGATGCGGGCAAACTCCGCGAGATCGCGTCCGGCCTGCTGAACGTCGGCTTCCTTCAGCGCCACGTCGAACAGCGCGCGCGCGTAGCGGATCCCCGCCGCGCGGCTCGTCATCGTGCCTCCTTCAGCTGCGCCGTGTAGCGGTCGACGAGGCGCAGCTGATCTTCCGGAGTAATCGACTGCCGGATTCGCGCCTCGGCGATCCCGACGGCAAGCTGTGCCGCGTGCGCGGTGAGCTCCCGGCGCGCCACGCGCAACCGGGCCTCGATCTCACGCCGCGTCTGCTCGATGAGCCGTTCCCGCTCGACAGCCGCGGCTCGAGCGATCCGCGCCTGCTCGGCGACGACATCCTCCGCACCCTGTGACTTGAGGGCCTCGAGCTCGGCGGGCAAGGTCTTCAGCTTGCGATCGATGTCGGCGAGCTGCGCCGCGGCGGCGGCCCGCATCTCGGACGCGGTCACGAGGTCGTGCCGGATGGTCGACGCTCGGCTCGCGAGGTGCGCCCCGATCGGCCCCCTCAAAAAGTATACGAGCACACCCGCGAGGATCGCGAAGTTCGCCAGCTTCGCGACGGTCTGCAGGGCCGTCTGCTCATGCGCGCCTTCCCCCTCGGCAGCGCCTTCGGCCGCGGCGGCGCCACCATGCTGCGGGTCGGCGGCCGCGGAAACGGGCAGCGCAGCGGCGACCGCGATCAGGCAGGCGAGGGCGGCGGCTCGGATGAACCGGGGCAGTGTGTGGCTGTGGCGACAATCGACTGTCATGGCGGACGATTTACCTGGATCGGGAGGTCAGGACGCCTTGCGGCCCAGAATCCGTTCGGCAACCGCCGCTCCGAGCGCATCCGCCTCGGCGCCAAGCCGACGACGGGCTTCCTCGGCTTCGGCTGTCAGCTTCGCGGTCGCGG
Organism: Acidobacteriota bacterium; assembly: GCA_030857365.1. GTDB lineage: Bacteria > Acidobacteriota > Vicinamibacteria > Vicinamibacterales > 2-12-FULL-66-21 > JALZOC01. The sequence continues at coordinate 4,489 of JALZOC010000025.1, read as the reverse complement.
CGGCAATCTCGGATTCGGCCTCCGCGCGTGTCCTTGACATGATTTCCGCGCGCTCGTTCATCGCGGCACGGCGCATCTCGTCCATCTGGCGATACAACTCGGCCCGCGCCTCGGCGGTCTTCTTCTCGAACTCCAGCGACGCCAGCCGCGCTTCGTTCGCGGATCGCTCCGCAAGCTCGCGCGCCGATCGGATCGCACGCTCACGCTCTTCCATCACTCGCAGCACGGGCTTGAAGAGCAGCCGGTTCAGCAGAGCGGTCAGCAGCAGGACGAAGAAGATGACCCAGAAGACCGACAGATCCGGGAGCAAGATACCTCCGAAGAGAGGGCGGGGCGATCAGACCGCGAGTTCACGCTCGAACCAAACGTTCATTTATACCATCCCGGCTCGGGCGAGCGCAACGCAGGGACACCTCACACCACGACAATGGCCGCCGCCGACGCCGGCAGCACCCGGCCGATCCGGGCCGCCAGGACCCCTGCCGCCGCGAGGTCGCGGGCCACATCCGCGGCACTGGCGGGGTCGACCGCAAGCAGCAGGCCGCCCGATGTCTGCGGATCATAGAGCAGGTCGAGCAGGTCATCGTCCCGCTCCGCCGATACCCGTATCCTGTCGCCGAAGTGCTCGCGATTGGTGCGCCCCCCGCCGGGGATATTGCCGCGCACCAGCGCCCGCGCGCCTTCCAGCAGGGGCACCTGGTTCGCGGTGATTTCCAGCGAACACCCGCTGGAGGCGGCCATTTCGGCGGCGTGCCCCAGCAGTCCAAAGCCGGTGATATCGGTGCAGGCGCGCACCGATGCGGCGTGCCGGACCGCCACCTCGGCGGCCGCCCGGTTCAGCAGCGTCATCGATCGCACCGCGGCGGCGATCGCCGCCTCCGGCGCCCGGTTGTACTTGAGCGCCGTGGCGATGACACCCGTGCCTATGGCCTTGGTCAGGAGCAGCACGTCGCCCGGACGCGCGCCGCCGTTGGCGAGCACGCGCGCCGGGTGAACCTCTCCGGTGACCGCATAGCCGAATTTGACCTCCGAATCCTGGACCGTGTGCCCGCCGAGCAGGGCAACGTGCGCCTCGCGCAGCTTGTCCAGGCCGCCCGCGAAGATCTGCTTCAGTACAGATCGGTCGAGGTCCTTCGGGAACGCCGCGATCGCGAGCGCCGTCAGGGGGCGACCACCCATGGCATACACGTCGCTGAGGGCGTTGGCCGCGGCAATCTGGCCGTACACGAACGGGTCGTCCACGATGGGCGTGAAAAAATCCACCGTCTGCACGAGCGCGTGCGCTTCGTCGAGCCTGTACACACCTGCATCGTCCGACGTCCGATAGTCGATCAGGACGCGGTCGTCGTTGTTGACGGGCAAATCGCCCAGCACCTGGGCGAGCTCACCAGCGGCGAGCTTGCTCGCTCAACCGGCGCAGGCGGAGTAGTCGGTCAATCTCATGCGAATTCTGAAGTCCGGGGTCCTAAACTGTTTTGAAGTTCTACGATCCTGGGTGTCACGGCTCTGTCAGGAACTCGTAGAGCCGGTTCAGTTCGTCTTCCGACGCGAAGTCGATTTCTATCGAGCCTCCCTTCTGCTTGCGTGCAATGCGGACGCGCGTGCCGAGGACGAATCGAAGCCGTTCCTCGGCCGCACGCGTGTGGACGTCCTTGTCCGCCGGCGCCTTTGGCGGCGTGGCCTGCGACGCCTTCTTCACGATGGCTTCCGTCTCGCGAACCGACAGGTTCTTCGCGACCACCTCGCGGCCGACGCGCAGCTGGGCACTCTCATCGGCGAGGCCCAGCAGCGCACGCGCGTGGCCCATCGACAGGGCGCCGGAGCCCAGGTTCGCGCGGAGCTCCTGTGGGAGCTTCAGGAGCCGCAGGCAGTTTGCCACCGAGGATCGGTCCTTGCCGACAGCGTCGGCGATCTGCTCCTGGGTCAGGTGGTACTCGTCCGCGAGGCGGCGGTACGCGGCGGCTTCCTCGATGGGATTCAAATCCTCGCGCTGGATGTTTTCGATCAGCGCGACGGCCAGCAGGCGATCCTCGGGAATGTCGCGCACGACCACCGGCACCTTGAGGAGGCCGGCGCGCTGCGACGCGCGCCAGCGCCGCTCGCCCGCGATGATCTCGTACCCATCCTCCACTCTGCGGACGACGATCGGCTGGATGATGCCATTGGCCCGGATCGAGCGGGCGAGCTCGTCGATTTTCGCTTCGTCCATGGCGCCGCGCGGCTGGAACCTGTTGGGCCGCAGCAAGTCGCTGTCGACGTCCAGGCTGCGGTCCATGGGCGCCGCCCGGGGCAGCGTGTCCGGAATGAGCGCGGACAGACCGCGTCCGAGAGCTGGTCGCTTGTCAGCCATGGTGTTGCTCCTTTGCCGTCATCAGGGGGGCGCCGTCGCGTGCGAGCACCTCGCGCGCGAGCGCGAGATACGCTTCGGCGCCGCGGGATTTCACGTCGTAGACGATGGCCGGCATCCCGTGACTCGGCGCCTCTCCGAGCCGGATGTTCCTTGGGATCACGACGTCGTACACGCGCTCCTCGAAGAACGCGCGAATGTCCCGGGCGACCTGCTGCCCCAGATTGGTGCGCTCGTCGTACATCGTCATGAGCACACCGGCGATGTCGAGGTCGGGGTTGAACGCCCCGCGCACGCGCCGCAGCGTCGCGACGAGGTCGGCGAGGCCTTCGAGGGCGAAGTACTCGCAGTTGAGGGGAATCAGCACCGCGTCGGCGGCGACCAGCGCGTTGAGCGTCAGGAGCCCGAGCGAGGGCGGGGTGTCGATGAACATGTAGTCGAACTGCGGCCGGAGGCGGTCGAGCACATTGCGGAGCCGCTGCTCGCGATGGGGCATCGAGACCAGATCGATTTCCGCGCCGGTGAGGTTACGGTCCGCGGGCATGAGGAAAAGCCCGGCGACGCTCGTCGGGAGCAGAAATCCGGCCGGATCGTCGATTTCACCCGTCAGCGCCTGATACACCGTCCCGGCCGGCGCGGCCTGCCCTTTCAGCCCGACGCCGCTCGTGAGGTTTGCCTGTGGATCCATGTCCACCAGGAGGACCCGTTGCTTCGCGAGGGCCAGAGAGGCCGCGAGGTTGATAGCGGTTGTCGTTTTGCCGACGCCTCCCTTCTGGTTGGCGACGGCTCGGATGCGAGCCTTCATATTTGGTTAAACGACCAATAATGGTTGTCTCAAATCCGGGGCTTCAGGTTCGGCTGCACCAGTTCAGCGTGCTGGAACCCGGAACCCGAACCCGAACCCCGAACTCCGAACCCGGAACCCCGAACCTTGCGTTGCGCTGCCCGGCGCTATCGTCGCACGGCCGTTGCGGCGAAAGCTAGATGAACCGTGTTTCCGCTGGCGAGCGCGTGTTCCCTTGTTCCACGTGGAACAACCAAGGCGCTTCGCCTGATCCGTCCGGGGTCTAGAACGCACTTTTCTGAAGGATTGTGAGCCGACTCTGGAGCGCCTCCACGAGCGGGTACGTGTCCACCCAACGTAGCGTGGGCACGGAAGCGGGCTCCCGGGGCCCGCCGGGCCCGCGGAACATCAGCAGGACGCCGCCTGGCTTCAAGAACGCCTGGAGCGTGAGCAGGCTCCTCGGTTCAACTCGAACGGCCCTGAGCGTCAGGACGCCGAAGGCTTCGTGCAGCTCGGGACGCGAGAGTAGCTCTTCATATCGACTCGTCTCGACCGTGGTATTCGTGAGCTCCAACGTTCGGATCGCCTCTCGCAGAAATGCAGACTTTCGAGCCTTTACCTCGACCATGGACAGCGTGGACTGCGGGGCGGCCAGCTTCAGGGGAATTGCGGGAGAGCCGCCGCCCGATCCGACGTCGAGGATCCGCTGCGGCCCGGGGGGGAGATGGCGCCCTGCCAGGACAGGCTCCAGCAGCAGCCTGTCGATTGCCTCGTCCGGATCGTTCAGGGCGGTGAGGTTGATCTTGCGGTTCCAGCGGGCGAGCAATTCGTAGTAGGCGAGCAGGCGATCGGACAATTCGTCCGGAAGAAATATCCCTGATTTCTGCGCGCGTCGCGCCAGCCGCGTCCTGAGATCCCGTCGAGCCACCTCGACAGATTATCAGACCCGGGCCGTGCCTGAACGCGCCTGCCGGGGAATATACTTGACTAAGTAGACCCCAACGGATGTATTTGGTCATGGAGACGTTGCCGACCCCCACGACACTACAGGCGGCCATCGAGTTTTTTTCCGACCCGGACCGCTGTTATGCCTACATGGTACAGATGCGCTGGCCTGACGGCAATGTCACCTGCCCGGTCTGCAACCAGCCCGATCCCCGGTACCTTGCCAACCAGCGCCGGTTTGAGTGCCGCAAGAAGCACCCTGGCCGGCAGTTCTCCGTGAAGGTGGGGACCATTTTCGAGGACTCCCCGATTGCTCTGAAGTCGTGGCTCCTGGCCGTCTGGCAACTCTCGAGCTGCAAGAACGGCATCAGCTCCTACGAGTTGGCCCGCGCCCTTGGCGTGACGCAGAAGAC